>DATMZP010000111.1:0-3857 GCA_035573595.1 Hyphomicrobiaceae bacterium | reverse complement strand
AGGGAACCACCAGCGTGATGGAACGGGTGGGATATTCCTCGGCCTGGGCGACGGGCGCAGCGAGGACGACGGCCGCAACGGCAAATGCCAGCCTGCGAGAACGCAGCATGAAAGCCCCCTCGATGCGAGCAACCGGAATCGCCTGCACGATGATCTCGCGGCCCCAGCCGCCGCGCAAACTGAATCGCCGCGCCTCATCCGGTGCACCTATCTACGTAGACGGGCTTATCTGCCGCCGCAGCCGATCACGGGGCAGGGCCTCGCCGGTGAAACTCCTTCATCTTCCCGGCCGGCCAGTCCGCCGGATTGAGCGGCGTCCACACCGACCCTGGCACTCTGTACACGACGGCGGAATTGAACGCTCGATCCTGGCGCCGGCTCCGACGCATGGCGGCTTGCCAAGGCGGCAGCGGAACGGAAGCGCGAACGGCGCGTTTCCGAAACACCGGAGCTAAGAGGGGGCAACCCCGTGAGGTCGGGTCATCTCGAGCCCGGTCGGCTCGGGCGCGGCCGCGTCCTCCAAAACATGGAGAGTGAGATGGACTGGGATCGTATCGAGGGCAACTGGAAGCAGTTCACAGGTAAGGTGAAGGAGCAGTGGGGCAAGCTCACCGATGACGAGCTGACCCAGATCAACGGCAACCGCGAGCAGCTCGAAGGCCGCATCCAGTCGCACTACGGGTACGCCAAGGATCAGGCCCGGCAGGAGGTGGACAACTGGCTCGGACGCCAGTGAGTGAGGCCGTTCGCACCGAAGGGCCGCCGCTTGGCGGCCCTTCTCTTTGGAGGCGCGCGGGCGCGGCCGGCTGATGGCAGCGGTCGCGGGCGTCCTGGTGGTGCTCGACTCCTGCTTACCTCGACGGGCTCGCCGCCATTAGCCCGCCAGGCTCTCGCAGGCGAGGAAACAGCGTGCGCGTGCCGCATCAGGCTGCCTCTCGCAGTTGTCCGTCCTCCGACGTGGCCTCGGCTGACTCTGGCCCGGGCGCCGGAGGCTGCTCGCCTTCAGGGGCAGCGGCCTCTTCCTTCTGCTCGGTCGGCCACAACAACAGGCCGACCAGGAGGAGCAGCAGGAGCAGGGGCATGTGCCGACTGACGGTTCGTGCAACCGGAAGTTCGGAGAGGCCGGAAAGGCTGGAGAGGCCGGAGGGGTTCTGCATGAATGCGCTCAGGAGCGCCGCAGGCAGCTGCGTGGCAGCCTCCGAGGCTGCCGCCGAGGTCATCTCGCCGATACCGCCCTCGCTGCGCTGCTGCTCCTCGGCGGCCTGCATCTCCTCCTGCTGCTCCTTCATGGTGACGGCGAACGCCGCCAGCAGACCGATGGCGCAGAAGCCGCCGGCCAGCATCCACAGGGCGTTCCTGGCGCCGAAGCGCTCCGTCAGCTCAAGCGCGATGGCAGCCGTCGCGAACCCGAGCGCCACGAGAAACGGCACCGCCACCGAGACCCTGGCGAGGTAGGTGGCAACGAAGGATGCCGCGGCCGCCTTCACGTCGTTGATGAGACCTTTGAACACGCCCTGACGTCCTCATCCCAGCTTTCAGCGCTTCCACATGGTGCCGAGCACGAACCCGGCTAAGGCGACCAATGCCAGCGTGGCCATCGGTTGCTCGCGGACCGACTTGTCGACCGCGCCCTTGAAGTTGCCGGCCACATCCTGCACGCGCTCGCCGGCCTCGCGGCCCTGCTCGGCCATCCGGCTCGCGGTGCCGCTGGCCCGGTCGGCCATGCTCCTGAGCTGGTCTGTCGCTCTCTCCGCCATGTCCTCGACTCTCTCCGTCGCCCTTTCCTTGAATGCCGTTGTATCGTCGTCGCTGTAGGTGCTCGCCTTTGCCATGGTCATTCCTCACGTCGGTTGCTTGTACGTTGCCTGCGTGGTGAACGCGCAGGGACGAACCTGGTTCGCCGCCGAGTGCTCGCGCGCCGCCGCCGCAACGAAGGCGCTGCTGCTGTTGGTTACCGCCCAGCGGGCTCGCCCTGGGCTGGTGCCGGCCACTCGCGAACCGGGAGAACTCGGAGCGCTGCCCCGCATCGGCACCACCTAAGTCCACGCAGCCCAGACTTGGGTCGGCCTCATACCCTGATGAGATGAAGTCCGCTCTCTGGGTCTTTGACCTTGCGCAGATGCGTCGGCGACTCGGTCACGATCACCTCCAGCGTGGGCCTGACGTGGCCTTCGAGGAGGTGACCGGCCAGGGCCGTCCCGTCGCGCCGGCCGAGGACGGCGTGCGCATGCACGCTCGGGGTGCCGTCCGGGCCGACGGCAATGTCGCCGACCAGCGATGCGACCTCCACCTGCTCCTCGACCGGATGGGGGCGATACGCCTTGGCCTCCCAATCGAAGAACGCCAGCTTCGCGCTCCTGAACGCACCGATCGCCGTCACCTGCGCTCCGCCGATCCGCTCCCTGGTTGCAAACGCGCGCAGGCAGGACATGGCCTCGTCGGCGGATTGGAGGATGACGGCGAACGTCCGCTTGCCGCCCTCCTCATGAATGAGCTTTGTCTGCATGAAGGTGGCTCCCGGGGCCTCTGACCTGGGCACAACGGGCAGCCAACACCCGCGGTTCCGACATACGCCCCCGCCGGCGGCCCCGCCGGCCTGCGCGGCGCGCAGACGAAGCCGGGTCCGCGCAAGCGCGGGCCCGGTTCATCCGGCAACGACGCGGCTGCGTCAGTGCAGCTGCGGACGCCGAGCGGCCATGACGTCTCTCGTCGTGATGGCCGGGTCCACGGCGCCCATGCGTCCGCCGAACCACGACGCGAGCGCGCCGAGGATCAGAGCGATGGCGCCGAGCAGCGCGCCGCGGGAGACCGCGGTCGTCGCCGTCTGTGCCGCCGCGGTCGCCTGCTGCCGCGCCTGGTCCAGGGCCTGGCGGTACTGCTGCTCGTATCGTCCCACCTGGGCGCGCGCGTCGTCGATGGGGATGCCCTGCGCCTTGGCGAGAGCCTGCGCGGCACGGTTGCGCGCGTCCTGCGCCTGGGCCGGGTCGGCGGTCACGACGGCCCGGACGGCCGAGGCGGCCGCATCCCGCAGCGCCGCCGGGTCGTTGCCACCGCTCGCGTCCCGGACCGCCCGCTCGATGCTCGCCAACGGATCGAGGCTCTGCGACATCGCCGGGGCCGCCGCCTGCACCGCTGTCTGCGCGGCCGTGCCCAGGACCTGCCCCGCGCCTCCGGCAAGGCCGCCGAGGAGGCGGAACGCGCCGCCGGCGATGGCTCCGACCGTGGTGGTCAACAGGGCGAAGAGCAGGAGCGTAGCCAGCGCCCAGGCGGTGAGGCCGTGCCAGCCGCCCGACGCCTGCGTGGGCTGTCCGGAGAGGCGGCCGGCCGCATAGCCGCCCGCCAGCGCCGCGATGATGCCTGACAGCGCCCACCAGATCGCCGCGCCGGTCGAGAACGCGCTGGCGGACGGGTTGGTGGCGCTGGCGGGATCGAAGGTCGACGCGCCGATACCGATGCCGAGCAGGTTGAGGATCAGCTGGGTGGCGAGCGCGATCGCGACGCCGCCGAATACGGCGCCCCAGGAGATACGGTTAAGGAGGATCGTATGCATGTCCTCGTCGGGGGTGAGGGGCGCGGTGTGCGGTCCGTCCCGGTCCCCGCGAGATCGGGTTGTCTCGGGTTGGATGGAAGCCATGGGTCTTGCTCCGATGCTGATTGCGGTCGGTTGCTTTAGCTGGAGAATTCCCGCCCCCCCCGCCCCGGTTCCCTCACCGACGGGCCACCCCCGTTCCCACCGCCACGCCCGAGCTTCGCCGCGAGGCGGGCGACCGGCCTCGCCGTGGCCCGACCACTGTTGGGGCTCGGCACGGCTGGCGCTTCCTCTCCAGCGATCCTCGATAGCAAAAGCGGGGCCGTGC
>DATMZP010000110.1:0-5106 GCA_035573595.1 Hyphomicrobiaceae bacterium | reverse complement strand
GTCATCATCGACCGCAAGGAGAACCGCCACGCCGCCTTCGGCCTCGGCATTCACCGCTGCATCGGCTCCAATCTCGCCCGCACGCCCGCGGACCGCGAACGGCTGATCCGGGAACCGAAGCTGATGCCGACCGCGATCGAGGAATTCCTGCGCGCCTATGCGCCGGTCACGATGGCGCGCGAGGTGATGAAGGACACCACGATCAGCGGCTGCCCAGTCCACAAGAACAACATGGTGCTGCTGTCGTTCCCCGCCGCCAACCGCGACCCCGCGATGTTCCCAGACGCAGACAAGGTTGTGATCGATCGCAAGGAGAACCGCCACGCCGCCTTCGGCCTCGGCATTCACCGCTGCGTCGGTTCCAACCTCGCGCGCATGGAGATGATCGTTGCGATCGAGGAATGGCTGAAGCGTATTCCGGAGTTCCGCCTCGATCCCGCCGGCAAGGTCACCTGGTCGGAAGGCACCGTGCGCGGGCCGCGGCGTCTGCCGATCCGGTTCGGGTGAGGTGTCAGACCCTCCGGGTCTGACGCCATCACGCCTCCAGCGCACCGCAGGCCCGTCCGCTCCACCATCGTCCCCGCTGTTGGTTATGACGATCAGGGAGCTTCGACCGGGGTCCCCGGCCCTGTCTCACGTCACGATGTACCGGGCATCCGGCTCCGGGACGTTGTGGGCATGGCGGGCCAGCGCGTGCAGCCCCCGCGGCACCGGTCCGCCGTAGGCCCAGTCGAGCAGCTCCACGGTATGGGCCACCGGAACGTCCATGGCCGGCCCCAGCTGGGCGATGCAGCCGATATTGCCGGTGGCGACGATGTCGGGCCGCACGCTCTTGATGTTGGAGGCCTTGCGGTCGCGCAGCTCGCGCGCGATCTCGGGCTGCATGATATTGTAGGTGCCGGCCGAGCCGCAGCATAGATGCCCCTCGGGCACGTCCACCACCGAGAACCCGGCGTTGCGGAGCAGCTGCCTCGGCTCCTCGGTGATGCGCTGCCCGTGCTGCATGGAGCAGGCCGAGTGATAGGCCACCCGCAGCGACGACCACCGCTTCGGCGGCCCCATGTCGTAGGCAGCCAGGAACTCGGTGATGTCGCGCGTCATGCCGGCGATCTTCGCTGCCGCCTCGGCGTGCTTGGCGTCATGCTTTAGCAGGTAGCCGTAGTCCTTCACGGTGGTGCCGCAGCCCGAGGCGTTGATGATGATGGCATCGATTGCGCCGCCGCCCTTCTCCATCAGGCGCGTCCAGGCCTCGACGTTGCGGCGCGCCATGGCCTGGCCGGCGGCCTCCATTCCCATATGGTGCACCAGTGCCCCGCAGCAGCCGGCGTTGGGCGCCACCTCCACATCCACGCCGCGACGGGCCAGCAGGCGGATGGTGGCGTCGTTGATCTCGGGCCGCAGCACCTGCTGGGCGCAGCCCGCGAGCAGGATCACGCGCTTCCTCCGCTCGGCCTTGGTGGCGGCGGTGCCGGGGCCCTGGAAGGCGCCGCGGCGCGTCAGGTTGACGGGCGCCAGCTCCAGCATCGCCACGACCTCCTTGGGCGCCAGGCGGCGGATGAGGCCCAGGAACGGCCGGGCCAGCCGCGCTCCCGTCAGCGCCAGCCGGAAGCGGTTGGGATAAGGCAGGACGGCCGCCAGCATGCGCCGGATCAGCCGCTCCTTGAGGCTGCGCCGGCCGGTCTCCTCGATGTGCGCCCGCGCGTGGTCCACGAGGTGCATGTAATCCACCCCGCTGGGGCAGGTGGTGGTGCAGGACAGGCACGAGAGGCACCGCCCCACGTGGGTTTGCACCGCCGGCGTGGCCTTGCGCCCCTTCTCGAACATCTCCTTGATCAGGTAGATGCGCCCCCGCGGGGAATCGCGCTCGTCGCCGAGGAGCACGTAGGTCGGGCAGGTGGCGGTGCACAGCCCGCAATGCACGCACTTGCGGAGGATCTTGTCCACCTCCGCGGTGCGCGGGTCCTTGAGCTGCCGGGCAGCGAAGTTGGTCTGCATGGGGCACCCATAGCACACCAAGTCGTGGTTTGCCCAAGCCTCGGCGCGGCCGTAGACGCTGCCGTGACCTTCGCACATCGACATACAACCGGGAGCGATGCCGATGACCGCCCGCCCGCCGCAGATCACCCAGGAGATGATCGACCTCTACGACGACTACACCCACATCACGCTCGACCGGCGCGCCTACCTCGCCCGGATGACGGCGCTGGTCGGCTCTACGGCGGCGGCTACGGTCGTCACGGCGCTGATCGAGGCCGACAAGGCTTCGGCCCAGATCGTGCCGGCCGACGATCCACGCCTGAGGACCGAGCGCGTCACCTTTGCGGGCGAGGGCGGCGAGATGGCGGGCTACCTCGCCGTGCCGGCCAACGCCATGGGGCGGCTGCCGGCAGTCATCGTCATGCACGAGAACCGCGGGCTGGTGCCGCACATTCAGGACGTGACCCGGCGCATGGCGCTGGAGGGCTTCCTCGCCCTGGGGCCGGATTTCCTGCACCAGTCCGGCGGCACGCCTACCGACGAGGAAAAGGGCCGCGAGATGATCGGCCAGCTCGACCGGGCGCGCACCGTCGCCAACGCGGTGGCCTCTCTGCGCTTCCTCAAGGCCCACGCCAGGAGCAACGGCAAGGTCGGCGCCACCGGCTTCTGCTGGGGCGGCGGCATGACCAACGCGCTGGCCGTCGCCGCCGGTGCGGATCTGGTCGCCGCCGCGCCCTACTACGGCGCGCAGCCGCCCGCCGCCGCCGTCCCGAGCATCAAGGCGCGCCTGCTTTTGCACTACGCCCAGAACGACGACCGCATCAATGCCGGCGTCCCGGCCTACCGCGAGGCGCTCGACAAGGCCGGCGTCAAGTACGAAGTCCACATCTACGAGGGCACCCAGCACGCCTTCAACAATGACACCTCCGCCGCCCGTTACAACAAGGCGGCCGCCGATCTGGCCTGGAGCCGCACCGTGGCGCTCTTCAAGGAGGCGCTGGCGTAGGGCCGTCTACCGCACCGGCTCGGCAACCGCCCGCAGGATGGGTCCCGAGCGGTGCGGGGGCAGGCTGAGGATGTCGGCGTAGAACGCGATCACGACATCGCACAGCAACTTGGGCTTGTCGAAATACCGGCTCGGCTCGGCCAGCACCTCCTGCGCGGACGGAATGCGCGCGGCGAGGCGGGCGCCCACGTCGTCCAGCTCCCGGTCGAGCGTCTCCGATCTGCGTTGGTCGGGCGTCCGGATCGCCTGCTGGACCAGCTCCGTCAGCGCCGCGATGTCCTCCGTCAGTAGCGAAGCCGGCACCAGCTTGGCGATGTTGTAGTCGGCGCGCCGCAGCTCCGGGAACGCGAAGGCGGCACAGGCGGCGGCGTCGGTCCGGCTCAGGTGCTCCATCTCGGCGGTCTGCGTGCGCCAGTAGCGCTGGATGGCGCCGTCGGGGGCGACCTGGAGATACTTGGGCAGGATGTCGGCGAAGGCCAAGGCCTGCACGTCCTGCAGCACCTCGGGCATGGATTTGCCGAGCTTGACGGCCTCGGCGAAGCGGCCGGCGATGTTCTTGAAGCCCTCGGGATCGTTGTTTTTGATCAGCCGGTAGAGCGGCAACGACAGAAGGCCGCGCTCGATCGCGTCGGCGTCCTGCCAGTCGGGTAGGCCCGACCAGCCGAACTGGTCGGAGTCCACCACCCGCGTGACAATCTTGGCGGCGACCAGCTCGTCGTGCGTCGGGTGCCACATGGAGCTTGCGGGCGTGGAGAAGGCCTTGTCGATGAACCAGCTCGGCACGCCGTGTGCCTCCAGCGTGCGGCGCAGGTCGTCGTTGATGTCGGGCAGCTGGTTGTAGTCGAGGCCGCCGAAGCTGATGCTGTGGAAGCCGAGGCGCGCGTTGTTGGCGAGATACCGCTGCGAGCCGCCGAGAAACGCGATGGTGCAGGCGCTGAAGCAGTCGGTGGCCGTGTACGTTGTTAGTTGGCGGTCGCGGACAATCCGATAGATTTGATAGCCCTCGCTCACCCGGCCGCCGAGGCTGTTGAGATGCAGCACCTGCACGTTGGGGGCGGCGTCGAGCGCCTTGCGCAGCGCTTCGGCGGTGCCGTGCGGCATGCCGCCCGCCAGCTCCATCTCGGTGCCGCTGCGCAGGAGCCGCACGCGGTGCGGCGGGATGTTCTCCTGGCCCCTGACCAGGGTGACGCTCTCCCACATCATCGGCAGGGTGACGTTGGTGAAGTCCACGAAGCCCCTGAGCGCTCCGGCAAAGATCGCGACCCGCGCCAGCACGGCCCAGGTGCGGCGCCCGGTGGACCTGATGTGGTTGCCGGCCGCCCGCCAGATGCCGACGATCTGCCAGATCACCAGAACCGACAGGAAGGTGAGGTGGCCCAGGAGCACGAGGCCCAGCGGCGTGGGTGCAAGGTTCGCCCGGTCGAGCCACACGCCGAGCAGCCTGGACAGGCCCACCACCACGATCGTGAGCAGGAAGCCGGCCCCCCAGTAGGCCTGCGCCAGGGTCAGCTCGCCGCGCCAGTGACGGGCGATCAGCCCCGCCCGCGGCCGCGCGGGCTTGGCCTGGCCGGCAGCCGTCTCGCCGGTGTCCTTGCCGCTTTCGTCCGGCGGCACGACCCGGGCCGCCGGCTTCTCCGCAGCGGGCCTGGCGTTCTCGGCCTGGCGGCTGGCAGGTGCCGCATGGATGGACAGAGGAGCGTACAGGGCATTCCACAGCTCGGGCACCTCCGCTGCGGGGAGCCAGCCTGCCATCCCGTCGCACCAGACGAGGTCGTCGCCCTGCATCTCGCCTGTGCGGGCGCCCTGGATCACGCGCTCGAAGCTGAAGGGTCCGAAGGTCTCGCCGTTGCGCGCGACGTACCACGCATTGCCCATATCCGCACACCCCCGTACTGGGTCGCGGAATTTTGCCCACAGCGGAGCGCGGCCGTCCACTGCCTCGCGTGCGGCCCAGACTTTCGCGCGCAGTGTGTGGCGGGGCCTTGCACACTCGCCGCTTCACCTTGAGGAATGGTCTAACGTCGCACCCGCCGCCGAATCCACTTCGGGAAGCACCGCGGCCGCTACGACGAGATCGCCGCCAGCGATCCCGACTATCTGCGCTGCATCGTCGAGAAGTCCGA
>DATMZP010000109.1:0-2083 GCA_035573595.1 Hyphomicrobiaceae bacterium | reverse complement strand
CCTGACCTCTGCAGTGCGATTGCAGCGCTCTCCCATCTGAGCTACGGCCCCAAGGCGGGGCCATTTATGAATTGGGGGAGGGGGTTGTCAAGCAAGCCGTGCCAGAGCCGTGCCAGAAACCGGGCACTGCCAGGGCCGCCGGCGCGGGCGCGCGCCGTGGCGAGAGGGCTGAAACAGGTGTGGCGTACAACACGAAGCGCGCCTGGACGCCCCTTGTGACAACCGCCTGCTGCCGGTACATGTCAGCCCGGTAAGGCGTTTCCAGTCGGTTCCCCGAGGCGGTTTCCCCGGGCGGCCCTCCAGGGCGATCCCAAGGCGCCAAGGCGGTCCCTCAATGCCGGTCGCAGGCGGTTCCCCAGGGTCCCAGCCCGAAAGAGTGCACCCATGCTAGAGCTGCTCAGCTTCATCAACCTGATCATCAATCTCTACATCTGGATCATTATCGCCAGCGCCATCATGAGCTGGCTGATCGCCTTCAACGTGATCAACCCCTACAACCAGTTTGTGCGCTCGCTGTGGATGGGCCTCAACGCGCTGACCGAGCCGGCCTTGCGCCCGATCCGGCGCTTCCTGCCGGAACTCAGCGGCGTTGACATCTCGCCGATGGTGCTGATCCTGATCTGCTGGTTCATCCAGATCGTGGTGCTCCCCAACCTGGCGAAGCTGGTGGTGTGATGCCGGCCGCGGCGCGCGGGCCGAGACCTGCTCCCTGGCGTCTGGCCAGGTCGGGCCTGCTGCTCACGGTGCGTGTCAGCCCCAAAGCCTCCCGCGACGGCATCGACGGACTGGCCGACACGCCCGAGGGGCCGGCCGTCAGGGTGCGAGTGCGCGCCGTTCCGGCCGACGGTGAGGCCAACGCTGCGGTGGAGACCGTGGTGGCCAGGTGGCTGGGGCTGCCGGGGCGCCAGGTGACGGTGGCGAAGGGTTACAAATCCCGCGTCAAGATGCTGGAGATCGGCGGCGCGCCGTCCGTGCTAGAGAAGCTGGTGGCGGAACGCGTGGCGGCACTCGCCTGAAGAGGCAGGAGAGGGGGAGACCGATGGCCGGCGCCAGCATCATCGACGGCAAGGCAGCGGCCGCCCAGGTGCGGGCCGACGTGGCCGCCAGGGTGGCCGAGCGCGTCGCCCAGGGCCGCCCGGCGCCCGGCCTCGCCGTCGTGCTGGTGGGCGAGGACCCGGCGAGCCAAGTCTACGTGCGCAACAAGGGGCGCGCCACCCGCGAGGTGGGCATGGCCTCCATCGAGCACAAGCTCCCCGTCTCCACCAGCGAGGCCGATCTGCTGGCGCTGATCGCCGACCTCAACCGCCGGCCCGACGTGAATGGCATCCTGGTGCAGCTGCCGCTGCCGAAGCATATCGATCAGGGCAAGGTGATCGAGGCCATCGACCCGGCCAAGGACGTGGACGGGTTCCACCCGGTTAACGTCGGCCGCCTGGCCGCCGGCGGCAAGGCGCTGGCGCCCTGCACCCCGACCGGGTGCCTGATCCTGGCGCAATCGGTGCGGCGCGACTTGGCGGGCCTGGAGGCGGTGGTGATCGGCCGCTCCAACATCGTCGGCAAGCCGATGGCCCAGCTCCTGCTGGGCGCCAACTGCACAGTGACCATCGCCCACTCGCGCACCCGCGACCTGCCCGGCGTGGTGCGCCGCGCCGACCTGGTGGTCGCCGCCGTGGGCCGCCCCGAGATGGTGGGCGGCGCCTGGATCAAGCCGGGCGCCATCGTCATCGACGTCGGCATCAACAGGGTGGCCGTCCCGGGCGGCCCAGGGAGCCGACACCGGCTGGTGGGCGACGTGGCCTACGAGGAGGCCAGGGCGGTGGCCGGCGCCATCACCCCGGTGCCCGGCGGCGTCGGCCCCATGACCATCGCCTGCCTGCTGCAGAACACGCTGCGGGCGGCCGAGATGGCGCGATTTTGACGCGTGATTTCAGCGCCGGCGCACGTTTCCCTTTCCAAATCCTGAACGTCGGCAGAAAACGGCCGCCATGTGGCGCGGCCGTGTCATAGTTGCGGCAGTGCCACAAGCGCACGGCATTGTCTGCCGGTCATCCTGCATCCGATAGCCGATCTGCCTCGAATCACG
>DATMZP010000108.1:0-11980 GCA_035573595.1 Hyphomicrobiaceae bacterium | reverse complement strand
CTGCGTGCACCGCCTCGGCTCGGTGCGGACCGCCGACGCGCGGCCGGGCCGGACGGGCGGCGCATCCGGATGCCCCGGCTGCCGGGACGGGTCGCTCGGCGCCTGCGGGTTCGAGGGCGACCAGCGGGACGACCGGAGCGGCAACGACTGAGCCCCCCGGGCGCCCCGGGGGGCCCCGGGCGCCCCCGCGCCGCCTCACCGGCTGCGCCGCCGTCCGTTCTGCGCCGCGCGCACCTCGCCCGATTTGGCGTAACCCTTGTGGCGCTCGATGGCCGCCTCCTCCCACGGGTGCGCGCGGCACTTGCAGCTTGCATCGTAGGTGGCGCGGTAGAGGAAGGCCGTGCCCAGGTTCTTGTAGGGCCGGCCGTCGAGGCTCACCATGTCCTCGGGCGCCCCGCCGGGGTTGGCATAGTAGTAGAGCGCCACCGACGCGCCGCAGCTCCTGGAGCACGCGTCGGCGTCGCGTCCGAACCGGTCCATCGAGGTGGCGAAGCTCACCGGCCAGTAATAGCCGTCGCAGAGGCGCACGCACATGGTGCGATAGGTGCCGACGGCGACATCGCCTCCCGCGGCCGGCGGGGAAGCGGGCTCCGGACGTGGCACACTGCGCGCCGGCGGCATCTGGCGATAGTCCCGCGCGCGGGGCCGACGAGCCGCGCTCGGCGGCCCGATGCCGAACAGGCCCTCGAAAAACGAGAACAGCCCGCCTCCGCCGCTGTTGGCCAGCCGTACGCGCGGTTGGACCTCGCGCATCGGCGGCGCATTCGCGCCCGTCGGCGCCTGATCCTGCTTGGCCGGCTGGGCCTGCGCGACCCCAAAGCCGCCGCCGTAGTGGGTGGCGCAGGTCCCGGCGAGGCCCAGCGTGGACAGCCCCGCCAGGGCATAGACCGCTGCGGTTGTGAGACGTCTTGGAGGCACGATCGCTCAGGTCGGGGCTCTGTGTTTCGAGACAGCGGCCAAGCTATCGTTCACGCCTCCTCGTGCGGATCGGGATTAGTCCCTAAAGCGACGCCAGCGATTGGGGATCAGGGACCGGATTTCGGGCGCCACCAGATCTTCAAACCTGAAACCTGATCCCCGAGATCCGACGCCCCGCTTCATGCCTCGATGATCTTATTGCGAATGGCATAGCGCACAAGCGCGGCAGCCGACGTGAGATTGAGCTTGCGCATGGCTGCGGCGCGGTGAGTCTCCACGGTTTTCACGCTGATATTCAGAATATTCGCAATCTGCTTGTTGCTGTTGCCCTCGGCGATCAACTGAATCACCCCGCGCTCGCGCGAGCTCAGCACATTCTCCGCGGTCCCCGCCTTGGTCAGGTAGGACTCGAGCAGCGTCTCCGAGACCTTGGCAGTGAAGAACGGCCGGTGCACCGACAGCGACTCGATGGCCGCCAGCAGCGAGTGCTTGGCGTCCGATTTCAGCAGGTAGCCGCGCGCGCCGGCTTTCAGCAGGTCGTAGATCAGCTTCTCGTTGTCGTGCATGGTGAAGATCAGCACCTCCACGGTGGGCACGCGGGCGCGGATCTGGCGCGTGGCCTCCACCCCGTTCACCAGGGGCAGAGCGTAGTCGAGCACCGCCACCTCGGGCTTCAGCTCGATAGCCTTGCGGATGGCCTCCTTGCCGTCGGCGGCCTCGCCCACAACCTCCCATCTCGGTTGCGCCTCCAGAATGGAGCGGAGGCCTGAGCGGACCACCTCGTGGTCGTCGGCAATCATGATGCGTGTCATAGCCTGCTCTGCAGATCGGCCGTCCCCGACAGCGCGCTAGCCTACAGAGTTGCCCCCGATTTGAAATCGGCAGTTTCCCGGAAGATTAAGAGCGATCGTGTCAGAGGCTCCGGGTCTGACCACCGTTCCCCACCGCGTTCCTGAAAGCCGCTGTCGCAAGCCGAGGCTGTTCAGGACACTCGCCGCCGTGCTGCGCCCCACAGGTTTTCCGAAGCTCGGCCCGCCTCCGGGCTGGCATCGCTTCAGGCGGAGCGAGAGGTGGGGTCGGACCTACGGACGGGCCTCAAACCCTACGGGTCTGAGGCCGTCCCAAAAAACAAGACCGCGCCCCGACCAATCAGCGTCGGGGCGCGGTCAGTTGGCAGGGAAGGGCACGGGGGAGGACGCCCTTTTGGCCCCTCGAGGGAAGGAGGAGGCACCCTGCGAGGCCCAATGTCCGAAATTATTGGACTTCGCAACATCGGCAAAACTACCGGAATTGCCCTGGCAGAATGCTGACCGCCAGGTCCATTAACCTTGACGCCGGGCGAACGGCAAAGCCGGCGCTTTGAGAACCCGCGCAATTTGCCGGCTAGGGAGTCTTGTCGGGCAATTTGGGTGGCCTCCCCGATATCGGGGTTTTGCAACCTGAGCGACGCTGCAAGCCAGGGTTTTCGCGACCTACGCAAAGGCTGAAGGCGAGGGAGATGCGAGCCGTGCGCATTCCCTCCTGCGGCGCGAGCGAGACGCCGCCTCCCGGGGTGGCGTCGAAAAAGAGAGAGAACGCAACTGAGCGCCCGACCCTGCGCGCTTCGAGCTGTAGAAAGGAACCCGGTAATGACTGAGAATCTGGTTTCGGCCGTTTCGCGCTTCCTGACGCCTGAGATGATCGGCAAGATAGCCTCGGTCTCCGGGCTCGACCGGTCGACCACCCAGAGCGCGGTGGGCGCCTGCGTGCCGGCCCTCCTGAACGGCCTGTCCGAGCTCGCAACCAAGCCTGGCGGCGCGCGGCAGATCGCCGACGCCATCGCCGAGCAGCCCGCCGGCATGCTCTCCAACCTGGCCCAGACCCTCGGCGGCGCCAGCATGCCCGCCGAGAAAGGCACAGGGCTTCTCTCCTCCCTCTTTGGCGGCGGCGTGCTCAACACGCTGATCTCCACCCTGAGCCGCTTTGTCGGCATCGGCGAGGGCTCCACGCGCGCCCTGTTGGGCCTCCTCGCGCCGGTCGTCCTGGGCGTCCTCGGCCGCGAGCAGCGGGCTGCGGGCCTGGAGACGGGGGGGCTCGCCCGCATGCTGATGGGTCAGAAGGACCAGATCGCCGCCGCCATGCCGGTGGGCCTCTCCGATCTCCTGAGCTCGCGCGTGCGCATGCAGGAGGGCGCGGAGGGCGCCCGCGAGGGCCGCAGCTACATTGAGGGTCGCACCTACGACGCCCCGGAGATCGGCGCGACCCACCGCGCCCCCCCAACCGGCACGTCCGGCGTGCGCCGACCGGTCGAGACGCGCGAGGAATCGAGCTGGAGCTGGGCCTACTGGGCACTGCCGCTCATCGCGCTCGGCGGCCTGCTCTGGTACCTGCTGCCGGGCACCCATACGGGCACCGACCGCACGGCCACCGCGCCGACGACCCAGGTCGCGCCGGGGACCACGACGCCGACGACTCCGGGCAAGGTCACCTACCTGACGAAGCCGGCCGCCGACTGGACGCCGGTCGCCATGTTCTACCAGCAGGACATCCACAACAAGGCGGGCGAGAAGATCGGCACCATCAAGGACCTGCTGGTCGCTCCCGACGGCCGCATCCAGGCCGCCGTGCTGAGCGTCGGGCGCTTCCTCGGCCTTGGCGACAAGGACGTCGCGGTGCCCATGTCGTTCGTGGAGATCGACAAGCGCGCCGACGGCAACCGGGTCACCATCGACGTGGCGAAGGAAACCCTGCAGTCGGCTCCCGCCTTCGAGGCCGGCGACCGGCTTCGCCTCAAGCAGTAGGTCACGACCTACCCCCAGCGGCTGCCGTTCGGGGCCGCTGGGGAGCAGCCGATCACGCTGGGGGGCAGCGGATCACCGAGAACAGCGCATAGAGCACGGCGGCCCGTGAGTGGGCGCGCGGCGCGGCGGATCTTTGGCACCCCTCCAGCGTTTTACGGAGCAAAGCATGCTCTCGATGTTGACCAAGGCAGGCCTCATCTTCGTCACCGGCCACATCGTGTTCGTCACGCTCGCCCTGTTCCTCGCCAGCTGAGGTCTCTCCCGGTCGGTCTCCCTCTCCCCGCGCAACTTTCGCCCTCTCCGCGCGCTCCAATAGCGCGGGGAGAGGGAGATGCCGTCGCGGACCACCGTCAGCGCGTGACGCTGGTGCCGGCCGAGGCGGTGCCCGATCCGAGGCAAGTGGCCGGACAGGCCGGAGCGCGGCCCAGCAGGTCCGTCAGGCCGGCGTGATTTCTGGGGTCGCACAGGAAGCCGATCGACTTCTTGTCGTCGCGCCCGAACGCCGGGATGCCGCAGGAGGAGGCCAGCGCCTTCTCGGCCTGGGTCCAGAGCGTGCGCACCGTCTCCTTGGTCTCCGGGCGCTGCAGGCTCTCCCAGGTGGCCGGCACGGACTGGCGCGCGGTATCGGCGTAGCTCAGCACGAACGACATGAGCGCCGCCAGGCCGTCGCGGTGGCCGACCTCGCCGTGCTCGGGCCGCCGCAGCGACACCAGCCGGACCGACGAATTGAGGTCGTGGCTATAGGCGTTGAGCTCATCCAGCAGGAAGCGGAAGTCGTCCGCCGAGCTGGCGGCGCCGCGCTTGAGGTAGGTCTGGACGTAGGCGTCGCGGGCGTCGAACTTGCGGGCTATCTCCCGCGGCGGAAAGAAGCGCAGGCTCTCGGAGGGCCGCTTCGCCACCCCGCCCTCGACGAGCGGAAAGGCGTCCTTCTCGCTGGTCAGCAGGTGCACCGACTCGTGCACCGCGGTGGACAGCCCGAGCACGACGTCATCGCAGGTCAGGAACCGCAGGAAATGCCGCTTGTCGGAGATGGCCTGGTAGACCGCGTGCCCCTGAGGCGAGAGCCGCTCGAGGTCGCGGAGCGCCCGCGGCTGGCATTCGGTCCGGGCCGCCCAGGCAGGCGAGAGCACGGCGTGCGAGCACGCAACGGCGATCAGAGCCGCCGAGGCGGCTCGCAGGACTTTGCGCATTGAAGTTCCCCACTTCGTTGTTGGTGTTTGTTCTTATCTGCCCGCCTGCACCAAAAGTGCGTGGCGGATCTTGGTCTTAGGAGGGCCGGGCAGTGACCGGAAGAGGGCAAAGTCGCACACAAAGTGCGGCATTTTCTCAATAGTTACCAGCATCTTCCGCAGCTTTGCTTAGGGGATCATCCGATTGCCCGTGACAAGCCTCTGTTCAGTAATCCGCCTCCCGGTGAAAGCAGCGTTCGGCGTAGCTTGGAGAAACGGAAGATGAGGACATACCTGAAAGGACTGTGCGGTGCGGCGGTGCTGGCTGCGGCGGCATCGCTGGCGGTGCAGGGGCCGGCCCAGGCTCAGGGCCAGTGCGTGAACTGCAGCCGCGCCCCTATCACCAAAACGAACACCGTCTATAAGTACAACACCGTCAACAGCGTGAGGAACGTCACTCGCTACAAGGACGTGAACCGGACGCGCTACCAGCGCCACGTCACGCGGGTGGTCCACGTCACGCGGGTCCAGCCCATCACGCGCGTGCACCTCGTCACGCGGGTGCACAACCGCACGATGATCCTGCGGCAGACCCAGAGCGTCGCCCAGACGACCTCGCTGCCGGGGCGCACGATCACGACGGGCAAGACCGTCCAAATCAACCACGCTCCGACCTTCGGGAGCTGCTGCCGCTAGCCGGAGGCTCGCCCTGGGCATTCCCGGGCGCAGCCCACGCAACTGCGAGTGCCGGCCTCCCACGAGGCCGGCAATTTGCTCACTCCGAAAGCCTCCCAACCCAACCGGCAACGGCGAGGCCAGCCCTGAGGGCGCCTCCTTCTTGATTGATACTTTGGCTTGATCGATACCTTGGGCGAATCCGGGAAAGTGCCAGTTGCGTTCGCAGATGTTCTGTTGAAGATTCACGGCCGTGGCCGACTTTGGACTTCCGGGGGTCTTCCTAGTGGGGCGCGGGCCTTGCCCAAGCTTACGCCGGTCAGGCGGTTCCCAGACGACAAGAGGAGGATGACATGGCTGAAATTGCGACCCGGTCGCCGCTGCAGTACCTCGACAAGGCCTCAGCGGCCCTGCGCGAGATGGGGCTGATGCCCGAGAAGGTGGAGCCCGCCCCCATCAACGCGCTGCTCGAGAAGATCTCCGACCTCGACAAGGACAAGATCGCGCTCATTGCGCGGACCCTCGGCCAGGCCGAGGTGTTCAACGAGGTGGTGCGCGAGCAGACCGCGCAGATGGAGATCGGGCAGCGCTACGAGGAGATCACCAACGGCTTCAATTCCATCCGCGACGATGCCAAACGGCTGGTCGATCAGGTCTCCGACGGCAAGGTCGACATCTTCGAGCGCGGCACCAACATGTGGATGAAGATCGCGCGCGGCGACATCTCCGACAGGTTCGACAAGATCCGCAAGATCTACCTCTCCGTCACCAGGGAGACCAAGAACCAGATCGAGCGCGAGGCCAAGATCCTGGAGGCCTATCGCGACTACCGCGGCGCCCTCAAGCACGCGGAGGTGATGTCGCTGGAGCTCCTCAAGAAGGAGGAGGCGAAGCTGGAGGCCGAGCGTCGCGCCCTGGCAGAGGCGACCGAGAAGGTGGCGGGCTTCTCCGGCAGCGAGCCGGCCGAGCGCGCCAAGCTGGAGCTGGCCCGCGACGAGCAGCTGCGCCGCACCCAGGAGGAGGAGAAGCGCTACCAGATCGCCAAGGACCTCTCCGACAACATGACCATCTCCTACAACACCACCGAGGTGGTGATGGCCCGCCTGATGCAGACCACATCGGCCAAGGAGCGCGTGTATGGCCAGGCGGTCACGTTCTTCTCCACCAACGACAGCGTGCTGACCGCGCTCAAGGCCTCGTTCACCGGCATGTTCGGCCTGCACGAGTCCACCAAGACGCTGGACGCCATGAAGGAGGGCATGTCGAAGAGCCTGGAGACCCTGTCGGAGATCGGCGACAAGGTGCAGGAGGCGGCGATCCGCTCCGGCTACGGCCCCACCATCAGGGCCGACGCGGTGAAGAAGCTTGTGGAGAGCGTCGTCACCTTCCAGGAGCGCTCGCAGGAGATCATCGCCGAGATGCGCAAGCTTTCCACGCAGAACTCGGCCGAGATCCGCGATGCCGTGGAGGATGGCAAGCGCCGCATCGCCCGCCTGACGGCCGCCGCCCAGGAGCTGCCGGCCGCCGCCTGACGTGGCGGGTGCATGTAGGGTGTAATAGGGCGCTAGCCCGTATTGCACCGATGTGCGTGGCTTGGAGAAGGTATCGGTGCAATGCGCTCCGCTTATTGCACCCTACGATTCTGAGGGTGCGCCATGACCCAGACCGCGGCTCCTCCGGAAAAGCCGCAGACGCTCGACGAGCTGATGATCGCCATGGACGTGGTGGACACCCTGCGCCACCGCGAGGATCTGGTGCGCCGCGAGCTGGACGAGGAGGGGCGCGAGGCCGAGCTGATCGCGCGTCTGAAGAAGATCTATCACGACCAGGGCATCGAGGTTCCCGACCACGTGCTGGCCGACGGGGTGAGGGCCCTCAAGGAGAGCCGCTTCATCTACACGCCGCCCCCCAGAGGCTGGAGGCGCACGCTGCTGATGGGCTGGGCGCGGCGTGACGTCTACGGCCGACGCACGGGGCTGGCCGCCGCGCTGCTGGCCGTGGCTCTCGGCGGCTACTACGTCCTGCAGGTGCGGCCCAAGCAGCTCGCCCAGGAACAGGCCCGCGTCGAGCTCACCGAGACCCTGCCCAAGAACCTCAAGCAGGCCCATGCCAACGTCCTCGCCGTCGCCACCGACGCCGACGCCAAGCGGAAGGCCGACCAGCTCCTCGCCGACGGCGAGCGCGCGATCCGCAACGGCGACCGCGCGGACGCCGCCAAGGCCAAGGCAGACCTGGCCACGCTGGCCGACGACCTGACGCGGGAATACACCCTCACCGTCGTCTCCCGTCCGGGGGAGACCACCGCCGTCTGGCGCCGCCCGCCGGGCCGCAGCCAGGCGCGCAACTACTACCTGATCGTGGAGGCGGTCGCCCCGGACGGCCGCAAGCTGAGCCTGCCCATCCGCAACGAGGAGACCGGCGAGACGTCCAGCGTCACGAGGTTCGGCGTGCGCGTGCCGGAGGAGGTCTACGAGGCCGTGCGCCGGGACAAGAGCGACGACGGGATCGTGCAGAAGAACCGTTTCGGGATAAAAAGGCGCGGCACGCTCGCGGTCGATTACCAGATGCCGTTCGAGGGTGGGTTCATTACGAAGTGGTGAGAGTTGGGGGTCAGCCGCCTCGCGCAGACGGCTCGTTCCTATATTCAAGGTGGAGGCGAGGGGTCTGACCCCTTGTCACGGAGGCGCGGGGTCTGGCCCCGTTGGAGAACCCCATGTGGACCGGGCGGGAGACACTCGGGTCGATCGAGGGCGCGATCGGCAAGCTCTATCGCGAGGAGAGCCAGCTGGACGGCGCGCTGAAGTCGGCCGTGGCCGAGACCGAGCGGCTGCGCAAGGAGCGCGCCGAGGCGCTGCGCGAGCTGGCCCGTGTGAAGCTCGACGAGATGGCGGCCGGCCGGCTGGTCAACAGCCTCGATGCCGGCGAGCGCCGCGCCGTGCAGATCCTCGACGACTACCGCCTGCGCATCGCCAACACCACCGAGCGCCGCGACGCCCTCTTCAAGGAGGTGGCGAGCGCCCAGGCTGCCCGCAACGCGGCGGCCAAGCTCGTGGAGGAGGCGCTGGCGGCCGTGGAGTCGCTCAGGACGGAGGCAGAGGGCAAGGTGCAGGCGGTGGCGGCATGGCAGGAGGCCAAGGCCACCAGCGACCAGGCCAGCGCCGTGGCGAGCGAGGCCGAGAAGAAGGCCGCCAACGCGGAGGCCGAGCTGGGCGCCAAGCGCAAGCCCTACGACGAGGACCCGCTGTTCATCTACCTTTGGCAGCGCGGCTTCGGCACCAGCCGCTACCAGTCGGGCAATTTCGTGCGGGTCATGGACCGCGTGGTGGCCGACTTCATCGGCTTCGCCAACGTACGCCCCAACTACGCCGCGCTGATCGAGATCCCGCTGCGGCTCAGGGAGCACGCCACCGCCCAGCGCGCCGCCGCCGCCGAGCGCCTGGCGGCCCTCTCGGCAATCGAGCGCCGGGCGATGGTGGAGGCCGGCATCGAGCCCAAGGAGCGGGCGCTCAACGAGGCGCGCCACAAGCTCGCCGCCGAGGACCGCACGCTGGAGGACAAGGCCACGCTCCTGCGCAAAACCGACGAGGAGCGCACCACGCTGGTCTCCGGCGGCAGCAACCCGACCTATGAGGAAGCGCTGACCACCATCGCGTCGGCCGACGCCAAGGACCAGATCGCCGCGCTCTACCTGGAGGCGCGCCGCACGGCCACGCCCGCCGACGACGCCATCGTGCGCAAGGTCGAGGCCATCGACGGCCAGCTCGGCAAGACCGAGGCGCAGCTTGCCGAGCTGCGCAGCACCGCGCAGGACCTGGCCAAGCGGCGCGTGGAGATCGAGCGCGTGCGCGACCGCTTCCGCGGCGCCGGCTACGATCACCCGCACGGCACTTTCGGCAACGACCGCGATATCGCCGACGCGCTCGGCCGCACGATGGCCGGCACCATCGCCGGGCAGATCCTGTGGCAGGTCCTGCAGGGCGGCTACGGCACGCGCGCCCCCACGGGGCGGCCCGACTTCGGCTACCCGACCTCGCCGTTCCCCTTCCCGATCCCCGGCGGCGGCAGGGACGGCCCCTCCGGCGGCGAATGGCGCGACCCCTCGAGCCGCGGCGGCTGGACCCCCGACGGCCGCGATGACGACTTCACCACGGGCGGGTCGTTCTGAGGCGTCGGAAGTCCCGTCAATCAGAATTGGATGCGGGCGCCCGCATTGATGAACCAGATGTCCTGCAGGCCTCCCACGATCTGGTTCTCCGGACCGCCGCTGATCGTCGCATCGGCCTCATACCTGCGGAAGGCGATGAAGAGGTCCATGGCGGCGGCATCGATCGTCTGCACCGAACCCAGGCCCCACCAGTGGACCTCGCTGTCGACGACGATCGATCCCGCGGCAAAGGCGCCGCCGCCGAGCGGGCCGAGACTCGGGAACGCCGTGTTGGCCAGCAGGCCATCCGTGCCGCTGTCATACCGGCCATACTCGCCATAGAATGTGGTGTTGCCCCAGCCGGTCCAGTTCCTCTGAATACCCCCCGAGACCCACCAGTGAGGAATATCGGGGCGATTGCCGTTTTCGACCAGGCCGCCGATCACCTCGTTCGCGTTGGTGCCGCGGAATTCGTAGCGTGTGTAGGCCGCCGACACGTAGAGCCCCGTCGCGACGTGCATCACGCTGGCGGAGGTGAGCCATTGGCGGCGATCCGTGTCCCGCAGCTTGGTGTCGGGGGGACCGATAACGAGCACGTCGGGCTCCCGATCGCCATACCACCTGTGCCCTCCGGCGGCCGCGACCCTGAAGCCGTACCATTGGCCCGCATAGGTCGCGCCCACGTCCCAGTAGTTGTCCTCGCCGAACGTTCCGCCCAAAGTGAAACCGTGGAACGTCGGCGTGTCGTAGCGCACGGCGTCGCGCCGGTCGGTGGCGTACTCGGCGCAGTCGTTGGCGTAAGGCCCCGCTCCGTTTGGACCGCCGCACATCGTATTCCAGGTCGCTGCGCTCAAGCGGCCGACGCCGTTGCGCATGAAGAAGCTGCCCTGGAACTCGCCCGGCTCGCTGGAGATAATCACCCCCGCGTTGCTGAGATCGACGATTCCCATCGCCTGCGTGGCCGCGTTCGTCCGCCCGACCGCCAGCTTCCCCAGGTGCTTGCTTTCGAACCACCAGTTCGCTTGACGGATGGCGATCACCGAATCGCCGGCGCCGCCGATACCGTCCCCGAAAGCCGCGCCCCCGAGAATCCCCCCAGCTCCCGAGAAGCCGTCGTCGTCGATCTGGTTCACCAGGTTGGGGCGGGCGCCGATCCGCAGATCCATCTCGAGCAGGAAACCCGCCTGCAGGTTCGGGTTGAGACTGGCGCTGCCGAGCATGCGGAAGCGCGACGTGTTAAGCCCCCCATCGACGGAATACACATCGCTCTGGAACTCGTCGTTCCAGTACAACAGCGACCGGTTCACCCAGCCGCTCAAGGTCAGCGACACGCGCCGGTTGCCTTTGCGGACCGTCGTGGCCTCCAGCTCCGCGATGCGCTCTTCGAGATCGGCGCAACAGCCGGCCGCCAGATCGGCGGCGAAAGTTGGGTATGAGCCGGCGGCGCTCGCGAGAACGAGGCCTGCAACGACGAAAATCCGACGGCCGATGAGGCCCGAATATCCAGCGATAGCTTGTCTGTCCATTTCCGATCCTGTCCACAAAGCCGCTGCACGAGATCGTGGACCCATGGATGCCCCTGGGTCTGCATCGCGCGGCTTCGCTCCTGGATGGGGACAGCAGAGCGCACGCGGCGGCCCTCTGACGCCTTACGCGACTTCGACTTTCGTGACGGATACCGCACGCTTGCGGCCGATGGGCCGCGGTAGCCGATGCGAACACGGCGAATGTAAAGCCACCTGAAGAACCAGCGGCATTCGCCAGACGGCGGCAGGACGGGCCGCATCGCGACCGGCAAACAACGCGCAGGTCCCATCCCTGGGGATCGCTCGGTGAATCTCAATACCTGCCGAATCGGCGGATTTGGTTGCCGACTTACATCAAGGCGTTGCAATTCTTTCCCGGTAATAAACAATTATCGGACGTATATTAATAAGAATTACTTATAATATTTATTCTTCAGATATTTACATCTCAGGATTACGAGGTCGTACACCTCGCCGACGCCGGATGGCGACGCGCGTGGCAATGCTTCCGCGAAACGGCAGCGGAAGCAGACGTCATCGCGCTCACAGTCGCGAGCGCAGAAGACCGGCGAGGGGCTCCGGCACCGCCAGGGCGCCCAGGATGAGCTGAGTGTCGACCGCTATCACGCAAGCGCCCGCGATGGAGACGGCCGATCCGACGACGACCAGGACGCCAAAAACCTCGTGGTGAGGATTGAGCAAGTGCGCGAAGAGGAACCGAAACACCAAGGAGAGCTGCAGGAGGGGAGCGACGAGCATGATCGGCGC
>DATMZP010000107.1:0-10508 GCA_035573595.1 Hyphomicrobiaceae bacterium | reverse complement strand
CTGCGTGCAGGTCGGTCCGGACTGGACGTGGGTGAAATCGAGGATGCGGACGCCTTCGAGCGCTTTGCCCATGCCTGTCTCCCGTCTTGTGTCATTCGCAGGGCCCTGGGGCCTTGCTCTGAACCTTTCGAACCACGCCATCTGGCGGCCTCCCACGTTTTTCGGGCCGAGCTGCAAACGGGCCCGGCGTTGTTCCGGTCTGTGTCCTATGTCCGTAGGTGGCGGAGAGGCGTAGGGCGGGTTAGCGCGCAGCGCGTAACCCGCCATTCTGCGGCGATAACGTGCCTCGGCGCCCAATCGCAACGAGGAACAGAATGCTCCGCTGCCGGCATATGCGTGAGCTTGCAAGCGGTACGCGACATGTTCGCCAATCTTTCCGTTGTCAGAGGCGGGTTACGGCCTTCGGCCTAACTCGCCCTACGTTTACCGCTACGCCTTCTTCTTCAGTGCACTCTGCGGGTTGAGGTTGCCGATGCGGCCGCTCTCGCTGCCGGCGGCCGGATCGATCACCGCGTTGATGAGCGTCGGCTTGCCGGAGTCCATGGCGGCGTTGACGGCGCGCTTCAGCTCGTCCGGGGTCGTTGCGTTGACGCCGACGCCGCCGAAGGCCTCCATCATCTTGTCGTAGCGCGAGCCCTTGACGAACACGGTGGTGGCCGGGTCGGAGCCGCCGGTCGGGTTTACATCGACGCCACGATAGATGCCGTCGTTGTTGAAGATCACGATGCAGATCGGCAACCTGTAGCGGCAGATGGTCTCAACCTCCATGCCGGAGAAGCCGAAGGCGCTGTCGCCCTCCACCGCCAGCACCGGCTTGCCGGTCTCTATTGCCGCGGCAATGGCGAAGCCCATGCCGATACCCATCACACCCCAGGTGCCCACGTCCAGGCGCTTGCGCGGCTGGTGCATGTCGATGACGCCCCGCGCGAGGTCGAGAGTATTGGCGCCCTCGTTGACCAGGATGGCGTCGGGCCGCTCCTTGATGACCGAGCGCAGGGCACCGAGAGCGCCGTGGAAGTCCATGGGCGCCGAGTTCTTCATGAGCCGCGGCGCCATCTTGGCGATGTTCTCTTCCTTCTTGGCGCTGACGGTCTTGACCCAGTCTGCCGCCGGAGGAGACCAGCCGCCGCCCATGCCGGCGACCAGTGCCGACACGCACGAGCCGACGTCGCCCACCAGCGGGGCGGCGATCTCGACGTTGGAGTCCATCTCCCTAGGCTCGATGTCGACCTGGATGAACCTCTTCGTGTGCGGCTCGCCCCAGATCTTGCCCTTGCCGTGCGAGAGCAGCCAGTTGAGGCGGGCACCGATCAGCAGCACCACGTCCGAGTCTTTCAGCACCGTTGAGCGCGCTGCGCCGGCGCACTGCGGGTGGGTGTCGGGCAGGAGGCCCTTGGCCATGCTCATGGGCAGGAACGGGATGCCGCTCTTCTCGACCAGCGCGCGGATCGCATCGTCGGCCTGGGCATAAGCCGCGCCCTTGCCGAGGATGATGAGCGGTTTCTTGGCGCCCCTCAGCACATCGAGGGCGCGCTTGACCGCATCAGGTGAAGGAATCTGCGCCGGCGCCGGATCGATCACCTTGACGAGCGACTTGGCGCCGGCCTTGGCGTCCATGACCTGGGCGAACAGCTTGGCCGGCAGGTCGAGATAGACGCCGCCGGGCCGGCCCGATACGGCTGCGCGAATGGCACGCGCCACGCCGATGCCGATGTCGGCCGCGTGCAGCACGCGGAAGGCGGCCTTGCAGAGCGGCTTGGCGATGGCGAGCTGGTCCATCTCCTCGTAGTCGCCCTGCTGCAGGTCGACAATCTCGCGCTCGGAGGAGCCGGAGATGAGGATCATCGGAAAGCAGTTGGTGGTGGCGTTGGCGAGCGCGGTGAGGCCGTTGAGGAAGCCCGGCGCCGACACCGTGAGGCAGATGCCGGGCTTCTTGGTGAGGAAGCCGGCGATGGACGCAGCGTAGCCGGCGTTCTGCTCGTGGCGGAAAGACACGACCCGGATGCCGGCGGCCTGCGCCATGCGGCCGAAGTCGGTGATCGGGATGCCCGGCACCCCGTAAATGGTGTTGATGCCGTTGAGCTTGAGCGCGTCGATGACGAGATGGAAGCCGTCCGTCAGCTCCTGCTCGCCGGCGCCGGCATCGGTGGTTTGTGTTGTTGCGGACATTTCACTGCCTCCCAAAAGATCCTTCGCTTCCTCGTGCGGCGGCTGCGCCTTGGAACGCCTCGGCCACCCGATGGCCGTCCGTAGCCACACAGCCATCTCCGTTCTCTCCGTCGCCGTACCCTGGGCCGCCGCCGGCCACTTCTCCGCCTGCTGTTCGGTGTTTGGTTGGCCAATCAATCCAGCGAGACGTAGCGCTCGACATGCTCCCGCAGCCTTAGGGTGTGCTCGCGCACCAGGCGCTCGGCGAGGTCGGCGTCGCGCGCCTCCAGGGCGTTCACGATCTCGGTGTGGTCCACAATCGACCGCTTGGCGCGGTCCTGCTCGAAGATGGTGCGCTGCCGGATGGCGCGCACGTGGAAGAACAGGCCGTCGGTGATCTCGCCGACCAGCGGGCATTTGCCCAACGCAATGATCGCCTGGTGAAACTTGATGTTGGCGTCCGAGTATTCGCCCATCTTGGTGGCGATCTTGTCCTGCGAGAACTGGTCCACCAGGGTGTGGAGGCCGGCGAGCTCGCGCCCGCTCGCCTCCTGGGTGGCGAGCCGCGCAGCCATGCTCTCCAGCGCCGCCCAGACCGTGATCATGTCGAGAATCTCGCCCTTGGTCTTGCGGACGATGAAGATGCCGCGGCGGGCCACGATCTTGACGAGGCCCTCCTGGTCAAGCTGGGCCAGCGCCTCCCTCAGCGGCGTCCTGCTGACGCCGAATCGCTGCGACAAATCGCGCTCGTCGAGGCGCAGCTCGGCATCCTCGGCGTAGATGTTCATGTTGGTGATGGCGGCCTTGAGGGCCTCGTAGGCGCGTGCCTTGAGGCTCAGGCCCTCGCCGATGGGTGCGATTTTCAGTTGCGTGTCGGCCACGGATCGTCACTCACGGCAGGTACGCCGCACTATTTGTGGTTTCTGGTATACCATACACCACACAGCGCGCGTGATGCAAGCCCAAGACCTGAGCCCACCTGGGCCAGCACCGTTAACAAACTCGCGAGCATCCACTTGGCTGCGGGTGCTTTGCCAGAGCTATCTCGCGTGACGAGGCGAGGAGATCACGAGTTGCAGGAGCAGGTTCGCCCTTGGCACGGCCGAGCTTCTGGTATAATGAATACCAGCACTGGTATACATAATACCTCTGGACGCCTTGGACGCAAACCCAGGGTCAAAGCAGCAATCAAGGCCCCGCGACAGAGCCTCGACGGGATCGCATCAGGGTGAGGCGCTATGGGAAGGGGTGGGTTCCGATGGCTGCATATCTGTATCGGTCTGATCTGCATGGTGATGATTGCCAACCTGCAGTACGGACGAACGTTCTTCGTTCCTGACATCCAGAAGGCCTTCCACTGGGACCGGTCCGAGATCCAGATCGCCTTCACGCTGTTTGTGCTGTTCGAGAGCTGGCTGGTGCCGATCGAGGGCTGGTTCGTCGACCAGTGGGGCCCGAAGGTCGTGGTTCTCGCAGGCGGCATCCTGGCCGGCCTCGGCTGGATCATGAACGCGTATGCCAGCAGGCTGGGCGGACTGACCGGCTACTATGCGGCCCAGATCATTGCAGGCGTCGGCGCCGTCTACGGCACCTGCCTGGGCATGCCCCCAAGTGGTTCCCTGACAAGCGCGGCCTTGCGGCCGGGATTACCGCAGCGGGATCGGGCATGGGCTCGGCCTTCACCGTCGTTCCCATCCAGAACATGATCCAGGGCAAGCCGGCATCCGGATCGGAGCTGCGGCGCCCCACCGCGACGTGCCTTCGACGATTGATCGATGGAAGCCCGCAACCTATTGAGGGCAGAGGGCTTTCCAAGATGGCGCAAGTGTCACGCCGCGTATACGGAAGGTAGCCGGACCGAGAAATGCGATATTGCGTTCGGCTGCCACTTGGCACAATGTATACCAGACGCTGGGAATAATATTGGGGTAGCATCCCAACTGCAAACCGGCGCCGGCTCGCGATGCGTTGGGGAAACGACGGGAAGGCACACTCGTGGACGAGATCAGCTCGCTCATCGGCGGCTTCAAGGTCGCCCTCTCCTTCTATAACTTGGCGCTCATGCTGGTGGGCATCCTGCTGGGGGTCATTATCGGCGTCTTGCCGGGGCTTGGCGGCGCCAACGGCGTGGCGATCCTGCTACCCCTCACGTTCGGCATGCCCCCCACCTCGGCCATTATCATGCTCTCCTGCATCTACTGGGGAGCCTTGTTCGGGGGAGCCATCACCTCGATCCTCTTCAACATCCCAGGCGAGCCGTGGTCGGTGGCCACAACCTTCGATGGTCACCCAATGGCCCAGAGGGGCCGGGCGGACGAGGCGCTGACGGCGGCCTTCACCTCCTCCTTCGTGGGCGCGCTGGTGGCGGTGATCCTCATCACCTTCCTGGCTCCGATCATCGCCAAGTTCGCGCTGCAATTCGGACCGGCCGAGTTCTTCTCCGTGTTCTTCTTAACCTTCGCGAGCTTCGTCGGCATGGGACGAGGATCGCCGTTCAAGGTGCTGGCAGCCATGTGCCTCGGCTTCGCGCTGGGCGCGGTCGGCCTCGACAAGATGACCGGCACGCTACGCATGACGTTCGGGCACGACGAGCTGCTGGTCGGCTTCGATTTCCTGATCGCCGTCATCGGCCTGTTCGGCATCGGCGAGATCCTCTCCTCGATGGAGAGCGGGCTCAAGTTCCAGGGCAGCCACGCGGTGATCCGGCTCGATGCCGTGCTGCAGACCTGGAAACAGCTCATCAAGTACTGGCCTACGTCGCTGCGCAGCTGCATCGTCGGCTGCTGGATGGGCATCACGCCGGGCGGTGCCACCCCGGCTTCGTTCATGAGCTACGGCCTGGCCAAGCGTTTTTCCAAGCGGGGCGGCAACTTTGGCAAGGGCGAGATCGAGGGCGTGGTGGCGCCGGAGACGGCCGCGCACGCCGCCGGCACCAGCGCGCTGCTGCCGATGCTGACGCTCGGCATCCCCGGCTCGCCCACCGCCGCGGTGCTGCTGGGCGGCCTGCTGATCTGGGGACTGCAGCCCGGCCCGATGCTGTTCGTGGAGCAGAAGGAGTTCGTGTGGGGCCTGATCGCGTCCATGTATCTCGGCAACATCGTCGGGCTGATCGTGGTGCTCACCTGCGTGCCGCTGTTCGCCGCGATCCTGCGCGTGCCGTTCTCGATCATCGCGCCGGTTATCCTGGTGATCTGCGCCGTCGGCGCCTATACCGTGCACAACAGCATGTTCGACGTGTGGATGATGCTGATCTTCGGCATGGTCGGCTACGTCTTCACGAAGCTCGGCTACCCGCTGCCGCCGCTGGTGCTGGCGATCGTGCTGGGCGACAAGGCCGAGGAATCGTTCCGGCAAGCCATGCTGTCATCGCAGGGCAGCCTCACAATCTTCTGGTCCAACTGGCTGGTAGGATCGATCATGACGCTCGGCACGATCCTGCTGTTCTGGCCGGCCGCGACCTGGCTGATAGACAAGATGCGCACGACGAGCTCCCGACCGGTTCCGGCGCCCGCCGGGGCGGCGGTCGTGGACCGCGAGCGGTGACGGCGCCGCTCGCAAACGCAGACCCAAGGCAGAAGCAAAACCCAAGGAGGAAATAAGGAATGGCACGACAGAACAGCAGTCGCCTGACTCGGTTCGGCGCGGCCGCCCTCGGCCTCGGCGCCCTCGCCGCGCCGCAGCTGATGCAGGCGTCGCCGGCCGCCGCCCAGAGCTGGGAGCCGACCCGTCCCATCCAGTTCATCATCCCCGCCGGCACCGGCGGCGGCGCCGATCAGATGGCGCGCTTCATCCAGGGCGTGGTGGCCAAGCACAACCTCTCCAAACAGCCCATCGTCACCCTCAACAAGGGCGGCGGTGCCGGCGCGGAGGGCTTCTTGGAGGTGAAGAAGTCGGCAGGCGACCCACACACCATCATCATTACCCTGTCGAACCTCTTCACCACCCCGCTCGCCACCGGCGTGCCCTTCAGCTGGAAGGACCTGACGCCCGTCGCCATGCTGGCGCTCGACCAGTTCGTGCTGTGGGTGCCCGCGGACGCGCCGTACAATGTCGCCAAGGACTACATCGCCGCGGTGAAGGCCGGCGAGGACAAGTCCTTCAAGATGGGCGGCACGGGGTCCAAGCAAGAGGACCAGATCATCACAGTGGCACTGGAGAAGCTCACCGCACCCAAGAAGTTCACCTACATCCCATTCGGGGGCGGCGGCGCGGTGGCCGTGCAGCTGGTCGGCAAGCACATCAACTCGTCGGTCAACAACCCGATCGAGGCGGTGTCGCAGTGGAAGGCCGGTGCGCTGAAGCCGCTGTGCATCTTCGACGCCAAGCGCAGCATCTACACCGACAAGGTCACCGCGACGATGGCCTGGTCTGACATCCCGACCTGCAAGGAAGGCGGGGTCGACACCGAGTACCAGATGCTGCGCGGCATCTTCATGCCGCCCGGTGTGAAGCCCGAGCAGGTGGCCTACTACGTGGATCTCTTCAAGAAGGTGATGGCCACGGATGACTGGAAGCGGTTCATGCAGGACGGCGCCTTCAACCAGACCTTCATGACCGGCGACGCGTTCAAGACCTGGGTGGCCGCCAACGACCAGCGCCACCACGAGCTGATGAAGGAGGCGGGCTTCCTGGCGCCCGGCAAATGACGAGCGGCGTGTCCCGGCGCCTCGCAGGCGCCGGGACCGCAGCGCCTGTCAATGCCCGCCTGCTCCATCCCTGCCCAGCCTCCTGCACAACGAGAGAAGGTTGACTGCGATGCACGAGAAGGACACCGACGCCGACGACGGGCCGTCGCTGGTTTCGAACCGGACGATGGAGATCGTCGTCGCGCTGCTGCTGCTGGCCGGCAGCGGCATCGTCCTCTACGACAGCCTGCGGCTGGGTGCCGGGTGGCAGGAGGGGATCGGCCCGGCGGCCGGCTACTTCCCGTTCTGGATCGCCCTGATCCTGAGCGCCTCCAGCCTCGTGATCCTCGTCACGGGTCTTCTGGGGCACGGCTCTGGCGAGGTGTTCGTGGCGCTGCGGCCGTTCGGCCGGGTGCTGGCGGTGCTGGTGCCATCCTTCGTCTACGTCGCGCTCATCGGCGGCATCTCCCTTGGCCCCGTGGACGTGCCTGGCCTCGGCATCTATGTAGCCTCGGCAATCTTTATCCTGGGCTTCATGCTGGTGGTGGGGCGCGAGACCATCCTCAAGTCGCTCGGCGTCTCGATCTTGGTGCCGATCGCCCTGTTCTTCATGTTCGAGAAGTGGTTCCTGGTCCCCCTGCCGAAGGGGCCGCTGGAGATGTGGTTGGGCTACTGAGCCCGCGACAGAAGGTGAGCGGTCGACCCCGAGTGAGACCCCACTACGTGTCCAGCCGCTGCGCCAGTTCCGGCGGCACCTCGCGCTGGTAGGCTTGGCCGATGGCGAGAAGCTGCGCCTCGGCGAAGGGGCGGCCGACCAGCTGGATGCCGTTCGGCAGGCCGCTGTCGCGCGGAACGGGGAGCGTCAAGGTGGGCAGCCCGAGGTAGTTTACCGGGCGCGTGAACTTGACCACGCGCGCCATCGCCGCCTGCACGCTGGGGCCACCGCCCACGTCCAGCTCGGCGATGGTGGGGAGCGGATCGGCCAGCACCGGCAGGATCGCTACGTCGATGTCCTTGAAGGTCTGATCCAGCGTCCGCTGCACATAGGCGCCACGGGCGCGCAGGGCGGTCAGGTGATCGACCGCCGGGATGAAATGCCCCACCTCCAGGCGCGCCCGCACCTGCGGCCCGTAGTCCTGGGGCCGCTTGCGCAGCAAGGCGGCGTGTGCGGCGGCGGCATCGGGGAGCTGCACCAGCTGGACGAGATGGTCGAGCGTCTGCCAGTCGGGGAAGGCGCAGGCCGCGCGCTTCAGCCCCAGCGTTTCCAGGATGACGAGCACCCGGTCCACCATGCGCTGCACGTCGGGGTGCGCTTGGGAGGCCACCGTCTCGTCGAGGCCCACCCGCAGGCCCGCAACGGGATCGCCGAGGCGGGCCACGTAATCCGGCACCGGCACATGCGCCGCTGCCGGATCGCGCGGGTCCGGGCCGGCCAGCAGACCGAGGCCGACAGCCAGATCCTCCACATGGCGCGCGATCAGGCCGATGGTGTCGAGCGCGGGCGCGAGCGGCATGGCGCCGGCGCGGCTGACGCGGCCCCAGGTCGGCTTCATGGAGGTAACGCCGCAGCAGGCGGCCGGCAGGCGCAGCGACCCGCCCGTGTCGGAGCCGAACCCCATGGGGATCGCGCCATAGGCCACCGCTGCCGCGGTGCCCGCCGAGGAGCCGCCGGTGATTCGCGCCGGATCCCACGGGTTCCTCGCGTGTCCCAGCACGTAATTGTGGCCCGTGGGGCCGTAGGCGAACTCGGTCAGGTGCAGGGTCGCAATCTGAAGGGCGCCCGCGGTCTTGAACGCGGCGATGGCGGCGGCGTCCCGCCCGGCGGGGCTGTCGGCGCGGATGTTGGCGCCCCAGCTCGCGATTCTGCCGGTGCGGTCGAACATGTCCTTGTGCGCCATCGGCACGCCGGCCAGGGGGCCGGGAGCCCGGCCGGCGGCGATCGCCGCATCTGTGGCCCGCGCGGCGTCAAGGGCCTGGGCGGCCTCCAGTGACACGATGCAGTGCGTGAGCTCGTGGCAGGCGGCGAGGCGCTGGATGGCTGCCTGGGTCGCCTCCAGGCTCGACACCTTGCGATCTCGGATGGCCGCGGCGAGGGCGCGGGCGGAAAGAGCGGCGAGGTCCGTCATAGGCCTTTCTCGGGGTTTTCCTCGGGCTTCGCCCCAGACGGTGCCGCGGCGGCGAGCACGCGGCGGAAATCGTCGACATCTGCGCTCAACGGCAACTCCAGCGCCACCCGGCCGGCGGTGTCGGCCAGCATCGCCGCGTGCGCCTTGGCCAGCGCGCGCCGCTCCTCCGGCATGTCGAGATAGGCTGCGGGCTCCGCCCCCGCCGCTGGCTTGGCGGCGTCGCTCGATGGATCGGCCATGGTGGCTCCCATGCTATGCTCGGCGCCGCGCGGCGCACTCCGTCAGGGCGCGCCGCACGACCGGTGCCATCAGGAGGAGCGTCCCATGCCCTACGCCCAAGCGCAAGGTGCGCGCATCTACTACGAGGAGAACGGCAGCGGCACGCCGATCCTGTTCATCCACGAGTTCGGCGGCGACTGGCGCAGCTGGGAGGACCAGATGCGCCGCTTCGCGCGCGGCTGGCGCTGCATCGCCTGGTCCGCGCGCGGCTATCCCATGTCGGATGCGCCCGACGGCCAGGCGCTCTACGGGCAGGACTTCTTCAACCGCGACGCCATCGCCGTGCTCGATGCGACGGGCGCCGCCAAGGCCCATGTCGTCGGGCTCAGCATGGGCGGCTATACGGCGCTGATGCTGGCGGCACGGTTTCCCGAGCGGGTCATCTCCTGCGTGGCGGCCGGTGCCGGCTCCGGCGCACTCAAGGCGACGCGTACGCAGTTCATCGAGGAGTCGCTGACGAGAGCGGCAGAGTTCGAGCGCACGGGCCGCATCGATGCCGCATCGTACGGGCTCAGTCCCACGCGCGTGCAGCTGCAGAACAAGGACCCGGTCGCATGGCGCACGTTCGTCGACCACCTGGCCGAGCACCCCGCGTCCGCCGCCGCCCAGACGCTGCGAACGGTGCAGGCCGGCCGCACCTCGCTCTATGACCTGGAGGGGGAGCTGGCCGCCATCCAGGCACCGGTGCTGCTGCTGGTCGGCGACGAGGACGAGCCGTGCCTCGACGTGAACCTCTGGATGAAGCGGCTGATGCCTACCGCGCGGCTCGGTCTGCTGCCCGGCTCCGGCCACGCCATCAACCTTGAGGAGCCGGAGCTCTTCAACCTGCTGGTGGAACGCTTCATCACCGACGTGGAGCGCCGCAGCTGGCGCCCCCGCGATCCGCGGGCGACGCCGCTGCGGTTGTAGAGGTGCCAGACCCCTCTGGGGTCTGAACACCGTGGCTCCACGCCCGTCCTCGTGGCGATCTCAGACAGCTCTGTGAACCTGACATCTTTGAGAGCATTTTCCGCGTGATCTGGATCGCCGGGTCCGTGCCCCCAGCGTGACCGTTGGTGGTTCGTTCACCAACCGGTCAGCCGACTGCCCAGATACAATCCCCGGGGTGGCGAGGCTGCTTGATACAATATGGCCGTCGTTTGCAGCGACGGGACGTGGATGGCGCCATCCGACGTTCACGTGCAGACGACCGGCGCCTGGAAGGAGGGCGAGATGGCCCGAGATCCAGGGGGACTGCTGCGTCGGTCACTGCCGGGTGCCAGCAATGGCGCTGGGCGCCTGCAAATGGCGCCAAACGAGCAGCGTGGCTCAAGGCAACCGCTTAGCCAGA
>DATMZP010000106.1:0-15571 GCA_035573595.1 Hyphomicrobiaceae bacterium | reverse complement strand
GCTCCGCACCACCTCGACGCAGATCGCCTCGCTGGGCCAGCGGCCGGGCGGCCCCAGTCAGGTTCCGGGTCAGATTCCGAGTCAGGCCATCAGCCCGCCCATGAGTCCGGCCATGGCCCTGCTCGGCGCGATCGAGGGCGTCGAGCTCAAGGATTTCGCAGTTCCCGACCCGGCAACCGGCCGCATGGTGCATGTCGAGGCGTTCGACGCGGCATGGGGGCAACTCGTCGGCGGTGTGCCCTCCGAGGCCCGCCTGTCGGCCAAGCTGTCCGGCCCCATCGGCCCCGCCGACCCCGATGCCTTCGTCAGGGCGCTCGCCGGACGCGGCATGGCCAGCCTGACGATCAGCCTGGACCTTGGCGCCCGCTGGCACGAGGCCGAGCAGAAAGTGGCGCTGGCGCCGGCGGCCGTAGAGATCCGCGATGTGCTGGGGTTGTCGATCAAGGCGTCGGCCGGCAACGTCCCGCGCGAGATGCTCTCCACCGATTTCCTCAAGGCGTTGGCTGCCGCCCCGCTTGTGGAGGCCGGCCCGGTCGAGCTGACCCTGCGCGACCTCGGCCTGGTCGAGGTGGCCGCCGCGCAGCTGGGGCAGACCAAGGGCGGAGACGCCGAGGTTGGCCGCGCACTGCTGGTTGAGACCCTGGCGCAAAGGGCCGCGGAAGCCACGCAGACGGCTCCCGAGCTGCAGCCCGTGTTCGACGCCCTCGCCCGCTTTGTGCAGGGCAAAGGCGAGACGCTGACCATCGCGCTGAAACCCAAGGGCGGCAGCGTGGGCCTGCTGCAGCTCATCGAGGCCGCCAGACGCGATCCCCTCACCGCGCTGCTCTCCAACTTCACGGTGGAGGCGAGGACGGGAGGCTAAGTGTCCGCGCAACGGTCAGACCCTCTGGCCGGAGGGTCGGACACTTGTCGCTCCAAGACCCAGTGGGTCTTCCACCGTTCGACACCTCTAAGGATTGTGTGGCCGGAAAGATACGGTTATAAACCGCCCGCCCATGCGTCCGATCACAACGACATCGCAGCTCAGCGACCTCTGCAGTCGCCTCGCCGTCCACCCTTTCGTCGCCGTCGATACCGAGTTCATTCGCGAACAGACCTTTTGGCCGAGGCTCTGCGTCATCCAGGTCGCTGCGCCCGGCGAGGAGGCCATCGTCGACCCTCTCGCGCCCGGTATCGATCTCGCGCCCTTCTATGCACTGATGGCCGACGAACGCGTAGTCAAGGTGTTCCACGCCGCCCGCCAGGACCTGGAGATCGTCTGGATCCAGGCCCACCGAATCCCGCACCCGATCTTCGACACCCAGGTCGCCGCCATGGTGTGCGGCTTCGGCGAGTCGGTGAGCTACGTGAGCCTCGTCAAGCAGCTCACCGGCCATTCCCTCGACAAGACCTCGCGCTTCACCGACTGGGCGCGCCGCCCCCTGTCGGACAAGCAGCTGGCCTACGCGCTCGCCGACGTGACCCACCTGCGCGATGTCTACCGCCGCCTCAAGGGCGAGCTGGAGGCCACGGGCAGGGTGCGCTGGCTCGACGAGGAGATGGCCGAGCTCACAAGCCCGGAGACCTACGAGACCCGCCCCGAGGACGCTTGGCGTCGCCTCAAGATGCGGGTCAAGAACCGCAAGGGCCTGGCGGTGCTGATCGAGCTGGCGGCCTGGCGCGAGCGGCTGGCGCAGGCGCAGGATGTGCCGCGCAACCGCATCCTGCGCGACGAGGCTCTCTACGACGTCGCCAACAGCGCGCCGACCGAGGTTGGCCAGCTCGCCCACCTCAGGTCGCTCAGCGAGGGCTTCGCCCGCTCCCAGCGCGCCAAGGAGATCGTCGAGGCCGTCAACCGCGGCCTCAAACGCGATCCCAGGACCCTGCCGCCGTTGCGGGAGAGCACGGGTCTGCCGGCGGAGAAGCAGGCCACCGTCGAGCTGCTGCGGGTGCTGCTCAAGGCCTGCGCCGCCCGCCACAAGGTCGCGCCCCGTCTGATCGCCGATGCGGATCATCTCGAACGCCTTGCCGCCGAGCACGAGCCCGACATCCCCGCCCTCAAGGGCTGGCGCCACGAGCTGTTCGGCGCCGAGGCCTTGCGGCTGAAGCGCGGCGAGCTGGCGCTCGGCATCGACGGCGGCGAGGTCGCCCCCGTCCTCGTCGAGCCCCCGGCGAAGTGATGGTGTCAGACCCTCCGGGTCTGACACCTATGCCCGCCTCACCTCCTCCACCCACGTAACGAACTCGTCGGCCGTGAGCCGCTCAGGGCTGAACCCGTTCACCTTCTCGATCGGGTCGGGATACCCCAGGGACATGCCGCACACGATCATCTGCTCCGCGGGAATGCCGATCCGCTTCTGCAGCACGTCGTGGAAGTTGAGGAATGCGGCTTGCGGACAGGTCTCCAGGCCGAAGGGGCGCGCGGCGATCATGATGCTCTGCAGGAACATGCCGTAGTCGAGCCAGGAGCCCTGCTCCAGGTCGCGGTCGATGGAGAAGATGAGCCCCACCGGCGCGTCGAAGAACAGGAAGTTGCGCCGATGCTGGGCGTGCATCTTGTCCTTGTCGGCGCGGCCTATCCCCAACAGTCCGTAGAGCCCCCAGCCGCAGGCGCGCCGGCGCGCGAGATACGGCTCGCGCCATTTCTCGGGGTAGTAGTTGTACTCGCGCGGACCCACATTGCCGGCATCGTAGAGGGCGGCGATCTCGCGCGCGACCTCCTCCTTCACGGCGCCGTCGAGCACCCACACTTTCCACGGCTGGATGTTGGAGCCGGAGGGCGCGCGGCCGGCGGTCTCGAGAATGCGCGCGATCACCTCGCGCGGCACCGGCTTCGGCAGGAACGCACGGTTGCAGTGCCGGCCGACGATGGCCTCCTCGACGGTCATCATGCTGGGGTTCCCAAAAGGCAATGGCATCGCCAGGGGCGTCTCAGGTCCGCGCGACCATGACAGGCGCGCCTCCACCGGTCAAATGAGGGGCGGTCAAATGAGGGGTGGTCAAATGAGAGGGCGGTCAAATGCGAGGCAAGGCCCGGCGCACCTCGCGCAGGCCCTTCGGATTCACCGGGCATCGTGTCTGCCAGGCGGTCTTGGCTCCGCTGCCGACGACGAGGCGGCCGTCCGTGATGGTGGCGTCGCTGCCGTCGATCCTGCTGTTGGCGAGAGTCCTGATGCGGCCGTCGGCATCCTTGATCATGGTCCATTTGCGCACGCCGCCGAGCGCTCCGAAATCTGCCACCACCTCGATCAGTCCGCCCGGCCTGAGAGCGGCCGCCCGGATCTCGCGGGAATCGCGCGTGTTGCCGAAATTGCGCTCATGGAACGCCCGCCCGCCCGCGCGCGCGACATAGGACAGACGGTGGTTGGCCTGGCTCGGCGGCCGGCTGCAGTCCGTCGCCCAGGTGCCGAGGAGGCCCCATCTCGCGAGCGTCTCGGCCACGGTCTCGGCCCTTGCGCCGTCGGTGAAGAAGGCGACCAGCAGGATGGCAACAACGCCGGCTGGCGTCCGCGACGACATAGGCATTAAGCTCTCGGTCCTGGATCAATCCTTTGCGCACAACAGCGCCACAAATTCGGGACGGCAGCAACGGGAATCTCGCCGCCCGGCGGGGAGGAAAGAGACGTGAGCTTCGAGCGCCTGTTCCATCCGCGCGGCATCGCCATCATCGGCGCCTCGTCGGACTTGAGCCGCATCAGCGGCCAGCCGATCAAGGCACTGAAAGGCGCGGGCTACGCGGGCGGCATCTTTCCGGTCAATCCGAAGTATCCGGAGCTGCACGGCCTCAAGTGCTACCCCGATGCCGCCTCCATCGAGGGGCCCTGCGACCTCGCCATCGTCGCCGTGCCGGCCCCGGCCGTCGCCGCGGCGGTGCGCGACTGCGGCAAGGCCGGCATCCCGTTCGCGATCGTGTTGACAGCGGGCTTCCGCGAGACCGGCGCCGAGGGCCGCCGACTGGAGGCGGAGCTGAAGCAGGTGATCGCCGGGAGCGGCGTGCGCGTGGTCGGCCCCAACTGCCAGGGCGTCCTGTCGCTGCGCGAGCGCGTGTGGGCGGCCTTCGGCAGCGTCGTCGACGAGACCGATTTCCGCCCCGGCTCGGTGTCGTGCGCCTTCCAGTCGGGCGGCTTCGGCTACGGCATCGTCAACCTCGCCGAGGCGCAGGGCCTGGGCTTCCGCTACTGCGTCTCCTCGGGCAACGAGACCGATATCGACATGCCGGAGCTGCTCTCCGCCTTCCTGGACGACCCCGGCACCTCCATCGCCTTCGCCTACCTGGAAGGCACGCCGGATGCCCGCCGCCTGCTCGATGTCGGCCGCAAATCGCTGGCGAGAGGCAAGCCGGTGATGATCTGGAAGGCCGCAACCACCGACGCGGGCATCAAGGCTGCCGCCTCGCACACCGCCAACATGACGGGCAGCGCCGACCTCTACCGCGCCGCCCTGCGCCAGGCCGGCCTGATCGAGGTGGACGACGTGGAGCCCATCGTCGACATCGCTAAGGTATTCGCCCAGGGACGGCTGCCCCGCGGCAGCCGCGTGGGCGTGCTCTCGATCTCGGGCGGCTCCAGCGTGGTCTACGCCGATGCGGCGATTAAGGGCGGCCTCACGCTGCCGCCGTTCGCCGACGCGACGCTGGAGGCCTTGCGCAAGGTCGTGCCGGCGTTCGGCTCGGCCCAGAACCCGGCCGACGTGACGGCGGCGTTCTTCAACGACATGCGCGTGCTCACCTCGGCGCTGGAGGTGGTGCTCGCCGACCCCAACATCGACCAGCTCTCCATCCTGCTGGCGTCGGTCTCGGGCGGCGCGGCGCAGCGGGCCTGCGAGGCCATCGCCGCCGCGGCGGTGACCTCGGACAAGCCGGTGCACGTCGCCTGGTCCGGCCGTCACGCCAAGTCGGCCGCGGCGGTGGAGGCGCTCTTCGAGGCGCGCGTGCCGTTTCTCACGACGCCGGTGCGGCTCGCCCGTGCCGCAGCCGCGCTCGCCCGCTTCGCCGCCGACCGGCGCCGGCTGCTGCCGCGCCGGCCGCCCGAGGTGCGTACGCCGCCGGGCCTCGAGCTGCCGGCCGGCGCAGCCACGCTCAACGAGGCCGAGGGTAAGGCTGTGCTGCGCGCGTTCGGCATCGCCACGCCCAGGGAGGTGCTTGTCCCCGCGGGCGCCAACGCCGAGGCTGTCGCGCGAGAGCTCAATGCGCCATTCGCCGTGAAGATCGTCTCGCGCGACATCGCCCACAAGACGGAGGCCGGCGGCGTCCGCCTGGGCGTGACGCGCGACGATCTCGCCGAGGCGGCGCGCGCCGTGACGTCCAACGCCGCCAAGGCCCTGCCCGGCGCCACCATCGACGGGGTGCTGGTGTCCGAGATGGCTAAGGGCGTCGAGGCCCTGATCGGCATCGTCAACGACGCGAGCTTCGGGCCGGTGGTGGCGCTGGGCCTCGGCGGCGTGCTCACCGAGGTGCTGAAGGACGTGACCTACCGCATCGCCCCGTTCGATCTTGATACGGCCCGCGAGATGATCGCCGAGCTGCGCGGCGCGAAGCTGTTCGATGGCTACCGCGGCCAGCCCCCGGCCGACAAGGAGGCCCTGGCCCGCACCCTCGTCTCCGCCTCGCAGATGGCCGCCGCTCTTGCGCCGCGCCTCATGGAGGCGGATATCAATCCGCTGTTCGTGGGGCCGGACGGTGTGGTGGCCGCGGATGCGCTGGTGGTGCTGACGTAGCGGAGCCCCTCTCCCCGCTTGCGGGGAGAGGGAGACCTATGCCAGCACGTTGATCGGCTTGCCGGCGAGCCAAGCCTCGATGGCCTGCACCATGCCGCCGAAGAAGTCGCGGTAGGTCTCTTCCGTCACGTAGCCGAGGTGCGGCGTCAGCAGCGCGCGCGGCTCGGCGCGCAGCGGATGATCGCCCGGCAGCGGTTCCACGTCGTAGGTGTCGCCGCCGAAGCCGGCGATGCGCTTTTCCTTCAGCGCTGCCAGCAGCGCCGCCTCGTCGACGATGGGGCCGCGCGAGGTGTTGATGAGCAGCGCCGTCGGCTTCATCAGACCGAGCTCGCGCGCGCCCACCAGTCCGCGCGAGCGCGGCGACAGCACGAGGTGGATCGAGATCACATCCGAGCGGTGGAACAACTCGTCCTTCTCGACCCGCTCGGCGCCACGCTCCGCCGCCTGCTCGGCCGTGAGGTTCTGGCTCCAGGCGATCACCTTCATGCCCATGGCGGCGCCGATCCGGCCGACCTTGGCCCCCAGGTTGCCGAGGCCCAGGAGGCCGAGCGTGCGGCCCTCCAGGTCGATGCCCAGCGTGGTCTGCCAGCCGCCGCCCGGCCGCATGGTGTGGAACTCCTCGCGGAAATGGCGCGCTAACGCGATCATGAGACCCACCGTCAGCTCGGCCGTCGCCCGCCCGGCGCCGCCCGTGTTGCACACTGTCACGCCGTGGGCCTTGGCGGCCTCCAGGTCGATGGACGCGTTGCGCTTGCCGGTGGTGACCAGCAGCTTGAGCTTGGGCAGCTTCTCGAACAGCGCGCGCTGGAAAGGTGTGCGCTCGCGCATGACGCCGACGATCTCGAACTCGGCCAGCGCCCGAGCCACGGCCTCCACGTCCGGCAGGCGCTCATTGAACGCCACGATCCTGTGGTTCTTCTGCAGGCCTGACCAGTCGGCCATGCTGAGCGCCACGTTCTGGTAGTCGTCGAGGATGGCGATGGCGACCATCGATGCGCCTCCCACATTGGTTTGCCGTCATTCAGTTTGAATTGGCAGGCTCTGGCAAGCCAAAATTCTCCAGATCGGAGACCGATGAGAGCCGGGACACATGTTTCCCGCGCGCTTCCTCCACGGCCACGAGTCTGCGGATCTCCGGCATCCAGGTCTGGTCGACCTCCCAGATCGTCCGGAACAGCGCCTCGGTTCGCGGCATCTGCGCAATGCCGGCCGGCGGATTCTTGAGGTCGCCGGCCGCCCACTGGAGCTGCCGCTCGGCCGCCAGCCAGAAATGCATCCACAGCGGCAAGTCTATAAGGACTATGTCGGTGGAACGGGAGAGTCGCTGCGGAATGGACTGCAGCCGTCCCAGACCGTCGATGATCCATCGCTCCGCGGCAATCAGGCGGGCATGCTCGGCATCGTACCTCTCCACCGGAGCCGGTCGCCAATCCGGCAGCCACAACAGGGTATCGATTTCCACGCAGGGATAGGCCAATCGCGCGGCGAGGCGGCGGGCGATGGTGGACTTGCCCCCTCCGCTGTTGCCAATGACGGACACCCGCTGCATGACCCGGCTTTGCCTATCGCCACGGTGCCATTTCGATCAGGGTACGATGGAACTGCTTGTCCCGCCGCGGCCAGCGCTATCAGCCGATGAGTCCGATCCCCTTGGCCATCATCGCAGCCATCAGCAGAATGACGACAATCGCCGTCAGCTCGATGTGGACGATCATGCCGACCGACCTGAGCTTCTCGGGCGCCACAGCGGGGACCTGCCCAGCCTTGACGGAGGATCGCCAGCGCAGGAACTCGCGCGTCGGGATGATGGAGAGGAAGCCGATAATGATGAACAGCGACAGCTTGGTGATGAAGGTCCAGGTGTGGAAATAATAGAGGGCGCCCTTCTCGAAGTGGAACACGCGCGCGAGGCCGACCAGCAGGAGCACGCCCGCTGAGATGCCGAGGATCATGTCGGCCCGCAGGATCTTGCGCGCGCTCTCGACCGTCAGGGTGCTCCGCAACAGCACGAGCTCCACCACCAGCGCCGCGAACAGCGTGAACGCCGAGACGTGATGCAGGAACGCGAAGAAGACTGCCATGACGCTCTCCCCCTTGACTTGAGAATAGAGCTTGGCTTCTTACCAGATGCCTTCACAGAGGCGCTAGGCGGGCCGTACGATTGTGGCGGCAGGGCTGCAAAGGCGTTACAATTGGAAAGGAGCAGCACCCGTGTCACATTCCGCAGCCGGTGGAGCGGCCGTGCATCCGAAACGCGAGGACTACGAGTACGAGCTGGACGAGGTCCTGGGCGCCATGGTGGGCATCCGGGCGCTGGTGCCGCCCGACGCCTTCACCGCCGACATCCTCGGCACCGAGCGGGTGGGCCACGGCGCGCTGATCCGCAAGGACGGCCTTGTGCTCACCGTCGGCTATCTGATCACCGAGGCGGAGACCATCTGGCTGAGCCTGAGCGGTGGGCGCACGGTGCCCGGCCACGTGCTGGGCTACGACCAGGAGACGGGCTTCGGCCTGGTGCAGGCGCTGGCGCACCTGGACGAGCCCACGCTTCCGCTCGGCCAGTCGAGCGAGGTGGAGGTGGGAATGCCGGTGGTGGTGGCCGGCTCCGGAGGCCGCAGCCGCTCGGTGGTGGCGAACGTCATCGCCAAGCAGGAGTACGCCGGCTACTGGGAGTATCTGCTGGAGGAGGCGATCTATACGGCGCCGGCGCATCCGTTCTGGGGCGGCACCGCGCTGATCGGGCCGAGCGGCGAGCTCTTGGGCATCGGCTCCCTGCAGATCCAGGCGGTGAGCGCCGATCCGGAGCGGCCGCTGCCGCTCCGCTCGCGCCAGAGCGACGACGCCAACATGATCGTGCCCATCGATCTGCTGAAGCCGATCCTGAACGATCTCGCCACCATCGGCCGGCCCAACCGGCCGGCGCGGCCGTGGCTCGGCCTCTACGCCACCGAGATCGGCAGCAGCGTCGCCCTGCTCGGCGCGGCCGACCGCGGGCCGGCGGAGCTGGCCGGCCTGCGCGAGGGCGATATCGTGCTGGCTGTGGCCGGCGGCGCCGTGCCGAGCCTGGCGGAGCTTTTCCGCCGCGTCTGGGCGCTGGGCGAGGCCGGCGTGGCGGTGCCGCTCACCATCAACCGCGAGGGTCGCACCTTTGAGGTGACGGTGCGCTCCACCGACCGCCGCAGCCTGCTCAAGGGGCCGGTGCTGCATTAGTGGTGTCAGCCCCGCTGGGTCTGACACCGGAGCTCCAATCCCGTTCGTGCCACGGTGTCAGACCCGAAGGGCCTGACATCTCTCTTCATGGCCACTTCACGACGGGCGGCATGGAGGAGAGGATGGACTCCACGTTGCCGCCGGTCTTGAGGCCGAACACGGTGCCGCGGTCGTAGAGAAGGTTGAACTCGACGTAGCGACCGCGGCGCACCAGTTGCTCCTCGCGCTCAGCTTCGCTCCAGGGTTTGGCGAAATTGCGCCGTACCAGCTCGGGATACACCGCCAGGAAGGACCGGCCCACGTCCTGGGTGAAGGCGAAGGCAGCGTTCCATCCGCCGTCAGTGTCAGCCGGCGCCAGGTAGTCGTAGAAGATGCCGCCGACGCCGCGCGTCTCCTTGCGGTGGGGCAGATAGAAGTATTCCTCGCACCACTTCTTGTAGCGGGCGTAGTCGGCCACCTTGTGCGGAGCGCAGGCCTTCTCCATCGCCGCGTGGAAGCTTGTCGTATCCGGGTCATCCTGGGTGCGGCGGGCGTTCAGCATGGGCGTAAGATCGCCACCGCCGCCGAGCCACCATTTGCTGGTGACGACGAAGCGCGTGTTCATGTGCGCCGTGGGCACATGCGGGCTCTGCGGATGCACGATGAGCGACACGCCCGAGGCCCAGAAGCGCGGGTCCTCATCGGCACCGGGGATCTGCTTGCGGAACTCCGGCGCGAACTCGCCGTAGACGGTGGAGGTGTGGACGCCGGCCTTCTCGAACACCCGGCCGCCTCGGATCATGCTGGCCACGCCGCCTCCCCCATCCGCGTCGCCGCCGTCGGCCTGCCCGGGCCGGTTCCACGGCGTGCGCTCGAACCGGCCCGGCGTCAGCTGCCCAAGCTGGGCTTGGGCCGGCAGGGCCGTCTCCAGGGCCTCGATCGCCGCGCACAAGTCGTCGCGCAGGGTCTCGAACCAGCGCCGGGCCTGCGCTTTGTGATCTTCGAGAGAATTTCCTACGGCCATTTCGTGTCCTCGGACAAATCGGCGTTATCGCGCTGCACATCGCGGAACGGAGGCTGGCGCGTCGCAACCTGCCGTGGTATGAGCCCGCGCGCAAATTGAAATGTCCCGCGGGGGGTCCACATGATCGTAATCAACGCTTCCAGAGACCGCTGACGGCGCCCGCGCTTCTTTACGCGCCAGGCCGCAGATCGGTTCTCCGGATCTTATGGGGACCTGCGGCGCGCGCCTTTTCCAGCCTTTCTCCTGCTGTCGCTGCCGGTCCTCGGGGTCAGGCCTCGTAGAGGGGCTGGACCCGTCGCCTCCAGCCTTGAGTGCAGAAACGAAACATTCACGCGGGGGGCCGACCTCCGCCCAAGGATTCCGCCATGTTCCGCTGGTTCGAAAGCCGCATTGCCACCTTCCCGGACGCGCAGCCGGCGCGCCCGCCCGAAACGCTGCTTGCCTTCTACGACCACTTCGTGCGGCCGATCTGGCCGGCATTCGCCCTGCTCCTGGTGGCCGGCCTCCTGGGGTCGCTCATCGAGGTGGCGCTGCTGGCGTTCGTCGGCAGCCTGGTCGACATGATGAAGGGCGCCCAGACGCCGTCGCAGTTCTTCGCCGATCACGGCACCATTCTGCTGACGATGGCGTTGATCGCCCTCATCGCGCGGCCCGTTGTCTCCACCGCGCACGAGCTCATCAAGAACCAGATCATCGCCGCACCGGTCTCCACCCGCATCCGCTGGCTTACGCACCGCTACGTGCTGCGCCAGAGCCTGGGCTTCTTCCAGAACGACTTCGCGGGCCGGGTGGCCAACAAGATCATCCAGACCGGGCCGGCCTTGCGCGACTCGGTGGTGCAGGTGATCGATGCCATCTGGTACGCGGTCGTGCAGTGGATAGGCGCTGCCGTGGTGTTCGCCGCCGCCGACTGGCGCCTGCTGATCCCGCTGGTCGCCTGGCTCGCGCTCTACATCGTGGCTCTGGCCGTGTTCGTGCCGCGCATCAAGGAGCGATCCACGGCGGCGTCGGAGGCGCGCTCCATGCTGGTTGGGCGCATCGTCGACAGCTACACCAACATCCTCACAGTCAAGCTCTTCGCCCACGCCGAGCGCGAGGACGACTACGCGCGCGCGGCGCTGCAGGAGCAGATCGAGAAGTGGCAGGCCTCGCTGCGCCTCGTCACCGTCATGGACCTGGTGCTCTACTCCCTCAACGGCATCCTCATGGTGTCGGCGAGCGGCGTGGCCATCTGGCTGTGGGCGCAGGATCTCGTCACCATCGGCGCCATCGCCGCGGTCATGAGCCTGGTGCTGCGCATCATCGGCATGTCGGGCTGGATCCTGTGGGTCGTGGCCGGCATCTTCGAGAACGTGGGCACGGTGCAGGAGGGCCTGGAGACCATCTCCCGGCCCAACCAGGTGGTGGACAAGGCCGACAGCAAGCCGCTCAAGGTGACGAAGGGCGACATCCGCTTCGACCACGTCGACTTCCACTACGGCCAGCCTGTCGGGGCCGGCACGGCGCGGCCGGGCGGGGTGATCCACGACCTCAACCTGCACATCAGGGCGGGCGAGAAGGTGGGCCTGGTCGGCCGCTCCGGCGCGGGCAAGTCCACGCTCGTCAACCTGCTGCTGCGCTTCTACGACCTGGAGTCGGGCCGCATCCTGATCGACGGGCAGGACATCGCCGCCGTCACCCAGGACTCGTTGCGGGCGCAGATCGGCATGGTGACGCAGGACACCTCGCTGCTGCACCGCTCGGTGCGCGACAACATCCTCTACGGCCGTCCCGATGCGGGCGAGACAGCGGCGATGGCGGCTGCGAAGAGGGCCCAGGCCCACGACTTCATCCAGGGCCTCTCGGACCTGCGCGAGCGCAGAGCCTACGACGCGCACGTGGGCGAGCGCGGCGTGAAGCTCTCCGGCGGCCAGCGCCAGCGCATCGCGATTGCGCGCGTTCTGCTGAAGAACGCGCCGATCCTGGTGCTGGACGAGGCCACCAGCGCGCTCGACTCGGAGGCCGAGGCGGCGATCCAGGAGCAGCTCTATAACCTGATGGCCGGCAAGACGGTGATCGCCATCGCCCACCGCCTGTCGACGATCGCCGCCATGGACCGCCTGGTGATCCTCGACCACGGCCGTGTCGTCGAAGAGGGCACCCACGCGTCGCTGCTGCAGAAGGGCGGCGTGTATGCCGACCTGTGGGCCCGCCAGTCGGGCGGGTTCCTGGCGGAGGCAGTGGCGGCGGCGGAGTAGACCATTTGCCGGCTGGGGTGGCGGTGCTTCCCGGTCGGCTTCTCTCGCCCATGTCCCGTCACAAGAGGTCGATGAACTCGTCGACCGTGAGACCCGCCTGGTCGATGATGCTGCGCAGCGTACCTTGGGGGATATCCTTGCCGCGATGATCAGAGACGATGGCCCGGCGAGCCGGATCGGCGGGATGTTGAAAGACGCGGTGACTGCCCTTCGACCGAACCTGCACCAGGCCGGCACGTTCGAGAGCGCGCATGACCTGGGCCGCCCTGAGCGAGGGCAGCCGCCGCGTCATGCTGCAGGAACCAGAACCGTCACCTCCCGCACCGGGATGGGCTGCGTATCGGGGATGTCCTCGCCCAGGCTCGCGCGATGCTCGATGGCCAACTCGATGGCTTCCTTGGCCATATCGAGCGCTTCGCGCTCATCGTCGCCGTAGCTTACGATCTCGGGGAACAGGGGGACAAGCACCGTAAACCCGCCCTCGGGCTCGGGCCTCAAGACTACGCTGTAGGTTCGGGTCTCGCTCATGGAGGTCTGCTCCTCATGCTTGGCTGCCATCGTACCGCTATGGTGTGCGCTGTCAATTTGGGCAAGCTCGCACGCACGGCGGTTCCATGGGTCAACCCCGGTCTTCGCCGGCGCGCGGAACCTGACCCCCGCAGCCCGTCTGCCGCAGCGCCTCCCCCAGCGCCATGGCGGCGGCGACTGCCACGTTGAGGGAGCGCAGGCCGGGGCGGATGGGGATGCGCAGGCGGGCGTCGGCGGCTTGGTGGACGGTCTCCGGCACCCCGGCGCTCTCGCGGCCGACGAGCAGGATGTCTGTGGCCTGGAAGGCGAAGCTGGTATAGGGGGGCTCGGCGCGGGTGGTCAGCAGGACGAGGCGGGAGCCGGAGCGCTGCCGCGCCGCCTCGAAATCGGCAAAGCTCGCGTGGCGCACAATCTCGACGTGCGCCAGGTAGTCGAGTCCGGCGCGCCGCAACGCCCGGTCGGTCATGTCGAAGCCGGTGGGGGCGATGACGTCGACGCCAACCCCAAGGCAGGCCGCCAGGCGCAGCATGGTGCCGGTGTTCTGGGCGATGTCGGGCTGGTACAAGGCGAGCCGCATGGGCTGCATTCTAGCCGGCCCGGGGCGGGTTGGGGGCGGGTTGAGGGCGGGTTACGGGTCAGACCCCTCGCCTCCACCGTTGGGAGTTCCAATACCGCGATGATGCGAGGGGTCTGACCCCTTCGCGATGCGCCAAATTGCCCTCGCCAAACCCCGCCAAACGGCCTTGTGAAAGGGCCTGAGGAGTGCCAAACATCGCGCGTCAATCCGTCCTGTTGGGTGGCCGGGCCCCGTCATCGATTATGCCACGGACAATCGCGCGGGGGTATCGGCAAGGGCCGCAATCCGCGTGGACCGTCCGCTGACAATCGAGGCTCGTGCAGGCTGCCCGGTTGCCGGAAGGGCGCCGCGGGGCGCCCGGCCCGAGGGCCCGGACGGAGCAGGCTAAAGGGAGGCAGACTTGGCGTCGCATACCGCGGATGATCCCAATCGGCGCGACTTCATCGTCATTGCCGCACAGGCCTTCGCCGTCGTGGGCGCCGCCGCCGCCCTGTGGCCCTTCATCCATCAGATGAACCCCGACGCCTCCACCCAGGCGCTGGCCTCCACCGAGGTGGACCTCTCCCCGGTCAAGCAGGGTCAGGCCATCACCGTCCTGTGGCGCGGCAAGCCGGTCTTCATCCGCAATCGCACGCCCGACGAGATCAAGGCGGCGAAGGATGTGAGGCTGGCGGACCTGAAGGACCCCGTCGCCCGCAACGACGCCCTGCCCGACAGCGCCAGGGCCACCGACGAGAACCGCACCAAGGCCGGCAAGGAGAACTGGCTGGTCATGGTCGGCATCTGCACCCACCTGGGCTGCATCCCCAAGGGGCAGTCGATGGGCGACGCCAGGGGCGACTACGGCGGCTGGTTCTGCCCCTGCCACGGCTCGCACTACGACACCGCGGGGCGCATCCGCCAGGGTCCGGCGCCGCGCAACCTCGAGGTGCCGCCCTACGAGTTCCAGTCCGACACCCAGATCAAGATCGGCTGAGGAGCCTCACATGGCCAGCCACGAATCGACCTTCAGGCCGGCCAGCCGCGCCGGCAAGTGGCTCGACGAGAGACTGCCGCTGCCGCGCCTGATGCACGGCCAGTTCGTCGATTTCCCGACGCCGCGCAATATCAACTACCTGTGGACCACGGGCGGGCTCCTCACGTTCTTCCTGGGTGTGCAGATCGCCACCGGCATCGTGCTCGCCATGCACTACATCCCGAGCGCCGGCGACGCCTTCAGCAGCGTCGAGGCCATCCGCCGCGACGTGAACTACGGCTGGCTGCTGCGCAACATCCATATGGTGGGCGCCTCGTTCTTCTTCCTGGCCGCCTACATCCACATCGGGCGCGGGCTCTACTACGGTTCCTACAAGGCGCCGCGCGAGGTGCTGTGGATCCTCGGCGTCGTCCTCTTCCTCCTGATGATGGCGACCGCCTTCATGGGCTACTCGCTGCCCTGGGGGCAGATGAGCTTCTGGGCCGTCACCGTCATCACCAACCTGTTCTCCTCCGTCGACGCGGTCGTCCCGGGGCTCGGCACCCGCATCGTGCAGTGGCTGTGGGGCGGCTTCTCGGTGTCGGGCACCACGCTCACCCGCTTCTATGCCCTCCATTACCTGCTGCCGTTCGCGATTGCCGGCGTGGTGGGCCTGCACATCTGGGCGCTGCACGTGGTGGGCCAGAACAACCCCACGGGGCTCGAAATCAAGACGGCGTCGGACTCGGTGCCGATGACCCCGTACGCCGTCATGAAGGACGGGTTCGCGCTCGCCGTCTTCGTGCTGCTGTTCGCTTGGTTCGTGTTCTACGTCCCAGACTATCTGGGCCACCCTGACAACTACGTCGAGGCCAACCCGCTCTCGACGCCTCCGCACATCGTGCCCGAGTGGTACTTCCTGCCCTACTACGCGATCCTGCGCGCGATTCCGAACAAGCTGCTGGGCGTGATCGCGATGTTCTCCTCGATCATCCTGCTGTGCTTCGTGCCGTGGCTCGACACATCGCGCGTGCGCTCGGCCAAGTACCGCCCGGTCTACAAGTGGTTCTTCTGGCTGTTCATCATCTCGGTGGTCGCGCTCGGCTACCTGGGCTCGAGGCCGCCGGAGGGCGCCTACGTGTTCTGGGCGCGCGTGTTCACGGCCTACTACTTCCTGCATTTCCTGGTGATCATGCCCATCGTCGGCGTGACGGAGAACCCCAAGCCGCTACCGCGCTCGATCACCGAGTCGGTGCTGGGCAAGGGCGGCCAGCCGGCGCACATGAATGTGCCGGCGGCGCCCGAGAAGCGCTAGCGGGAGGCGCAGCATCATGACGGGGACGATACGTGCGACGGTCGGCGCCTCA
>DATMZP010000105.1:0-9671 GCA_035573595.1 Hyphomicrobiaceae bacterium | reverse complement strand
GGGGATCATCGAGAAGTACTTGTCGTACTTGAACTCGCTGTTGACGCCGGTGCCGAACAGCGAGAGCAGCACCTTCTTTCTCTGGATCGCTACCGGCAGGGCCGGCGCGATCATGCCGGTGGCGTAGCCGGCCACGATCATGTCGACCTTATCCACGTCGAGCAGCTTGGCGTAGAGGCCCGGGACCGTGGAGCCCGTGCTCTGGTCGTCGTAGTAGACGAGCTTGACCTTGCGGCCAAGCAGGCCCCCCTTGGCGTTGATGTCCTCCTCCCAGATCTTCATGCCGAGCAGCGACGACTTACCGTTGGGGGCAAGACCGCCCGTCTGCGACATGGCGAAACCGATCTTGATCGGCTCCTGCGCCGACACCTGCGAGCCGGCCAGCATCGCCACGAGCGCGGCGACCCCCGCGGCCGCGCGCCACAACCTTTGTCGAGTATGCATGCTCTGTCCTCCTGAAGCGCCACACGAAGCGAAGAGGCATTTCCTGCCCGCTGTTCTTTTTGCTGCCCTTACACTAGGCGCAAAATGCGCGGCAAGCCAAGCTTTGGCCGCCCCGCTCCACCGCCCGCTCCGATGTCTGAGCTGTGGGTGCGCTCCCACGCGCCGGGGTGTCGGACCCTCCGGGTTTGACACCGTTGCGCGCACCGGCGCTGGTGCTGCGGCGCCGTCAAGGGTCCGCCGCGTGACCGTGGGATGCCCGGACCTCATCATGGGGGCCGCGGTGTCAGACCCGGAGAGCCCGGAGGCTCTGACACCTGCTGGAACCTGGAGCGTGGGTCCAACGTTGGCGCTGCAGTAGGCCAACCTCTCAGGAGCCAACCGTCATGTCGCGTCAGCGCAGAAGCGAGGACGGCGGGCCGCTACGCGGCTTCGCCCGCATGGAACCCACCAAGCAGCGTGAGCTTGCCCGCAAGGGCGGCGCCAACGTGCCGAGCGAGAAGCGCAGCTTCTCCCAGAACCGGGCGCTCGCCTCGGAAGCCGGCCGCAAGGGCGGCCGCCACGTGGCGCCGCAGTCGCGCAGCTTTTCGAAGAACCGCCTGCTGGCCGCCGAGGCCGGCCGGAAGGGTGGCAGAATGTCGCAAAGGCGGCGCGAGCACGCACCGCATCCCGCCGGTAACGGGGCGATGGAGCGGTAGCTCATCGAAATTGGTAAACGCGTGCTCAGCCCTCAAGCCGAAGCCGGGTCCGCCGACCCCCTCAGCTTGGCGAGAAGGCGCGTGAGCTCCCGCTGCTCGGCCTTGGTGAGGCGGGCCGCAACACCTGCCTCGGCCGCCCGGACTCTCTGCCGCGCCGCGAGGAATGTGCCCTCTCCGGCCGGCTCGACGAACAGGGCGTGGCGGCGGCGGTCGTTCGCCTGCACCTTGCGACGAATGAGGCTGCGGTTCTCCAGACGGAAGATCACCGGGCTCATGGTGGACTTGTCGATGCCCAGGGCGGCGGCCAGCGCCACCTGCGTGATGCCCGGATTGGCCCGGATTAGGGTCAGCACCCCGAACGAGCCCGGTGTGAGGTCGAATTCCTTCAGCGCGGTCTCAAGGTCGGCGAAGATCTGGGCCTGCGCGCGCCGTACCTGGTAGCCGACATAGCCGGGGAGCTCGTCGAAGCTGAGCCGCGGCTCGTCTGCCTCCTTTGCAGCGGCTGAACGCCTCATTGCGGCTGCTGCTCCCTGACCGGCGCTCCGCGAAATCTCTCTGCACACCCGAATCTCTCCGGGCATGCTAGCCCAGATCCCGGGTGGCGGCCACCGACCTTTGGGGTTTCCGCTCGCCGAGCCGCTGTCGGCCGCGGCCGTCACATCTGCGACGGCAGCCACAGCGCCAGGATCGGGAAGGCGATGAGCAGGATGAGCCGCAGGAGGTCGGTTATGATGAACGGCAGGACACCGTAGAAGATGGTGGAGATCTTCACGTCCTCCACCACGCTTTTTATCACGAAGATGTTCATGCCCACCGGCGGATGGATCAGCCCCAGCTCGGCCACCATGACGATGATGATGCCGAACCAGATCGGGTCGAAGCCCAGCGCCTTGATCACGGGGAAGACGATGGGGACTGTCAGGATGATCATGGCCAGGGCGTCCATCAGGGTGCCGAGCACCAGGTACATGACCATGATGAGCGCAAGCACGCCGTAACGGCCGATGCCGAGCCCGACCAGGAACTCCGTCACCTTCTGCGGCGTCTGGGTGATGGTGAGGAAATAGCCGAACAGCAGGGCGCCGATCAGCACCGTGAACACCGCGGCGGTGGTGCGCGTGGCCTCCAGCAGCGAGCGCAGGATGTCGGCCCCCGACAGCCTCCGGCGCAGGACGCTGATGATGAACGCCCCGGCCGCGCCCATGCCGGCCGCCTCGGTGGCCGTGAACAGCCCGCCGTAGATGCCACCGATGACGAAGAAGAAGAGCAGCAGCGTCGCCCAGACGTCGCGCGTGGAGGCGATCCGCTCGCGCCACGGCACGGGCTTGCCGGCGGGCAGGTAGCCGGGTCGGAGGCGGCCGATGAGCGTGATCGTCGCCATGTACATGAGGACGGCGACGATGCCGGGGATGACGCCGGCGATGAACAGCTTGCCGATGTCCTGCTCGGTGATGATGCCGTAGATGGCGAGAACGGTGGAGGGCGGGATCATGATGCCGAGCGTTCCGCCGGCGGCGATCACGCCGGTGGCGAAGCTCTGCGGATAGCCGTAGCGCCGCATCTCGGGGTAGGCCACGCGCGAGAAGGTGGCCGCCGTCGCCACCGAGGAGCCGCAGATCGCCGCGAAGCCCCCGCAGGCGGCGATGGTGGCGATGCCGAGCCCGCCGCGCAGGTGCCCGAGAAAGGCGTTGGCGGTGCGGAACAGCTCGCGGCTCATGCCGGAGTTGGTGGCGAACGAGCCCATCAGCAGAAACAGCGGCACTACCGCGAAGTTGAAGTCGGTGACCGAGCGCATCGTGGTGTGGCCCACGATCTTGAGGGCCGGGGTGGCGCCCGCGAGATAGCCGAAGCCGGCCACGCCCACGAGGCCCATCGCCATGCCGACCGGCACGCGCAGGAGCATCAGGACGAACAGCGACACAAACCCGACGACGGCGACGAGATCGGCGCTCATGGCTGCCCCCTAGTCCACCGGCCGCGCCACGTCGGCGGCGCGGGCCATTGCCTCGGGCTGGAAGATCAAGCGGTAGGTTCGTACCGCGATCAGCAGCACCGCGGATGCGTCGCCCAACCACGCCACGGCGAAGAACGGCCAGGTCGGCAGCCGCAGCGAGAAGGTGGAGATGTTGGCGGCGTAGGTGCTCGCCACCTTGTCGTACAGTGTATAAGTCTGGACCGTGACCACGAACAGCAGGACCAGCGTGGCGAACACATCGATCACGCGTTTGCCGCGCGGGCCGACGGTGGCCCAGACCAGGTCCACAGTGATGTGCGTGCCGCGGTAGGAGGTGGCGGCGATGCCCCAGAAGATCAGGATGCCGAGCAGGAGCATGCCGAAATCGTAGCTGTCGGGAATATCGATGCCGAAGTAGCGCAGCATCACCGTGAAGAACACAATGGCGGCGACGAGGCCGATGAAGACCGCCGCGATGAGCTCGATGCCGTCGATGAAGCGGTCCATCCAATTGCGTGACACGCGCCTACCTCACAATCCGGCCGCTCTGCGATCGGGCCCCAGCCTCGCGGACCTTGGCCCCTCACACCGAAGCGGCGGCGAGCAGACCTCGCCGCCGCCGGCTTTCCCATCCCCCGCGCCCTCGCCTATTCGAGCGCGTTGTACTTCGCCACCGAGGCCTTGAGCTCGGCCAGCGCCACGTCGGGGTCGACACCGACCTTGCGCACGCTGTCGGCCCAGATCTTCACCACCGGCTCGGCGACCTTGCGCCACTCGTCGAGCTGGGCCGGCGTGAGGGTGTACACCTCGTGACCGGGCTCCGCCTTCAGCTTGGCCACGCCACCCCGCTCGAAATCAGCCCACCGCCCGGCGGCGCGCAGCGCCCAGTCGGTGGTGCAGTGGTCGTCGATCGCCTTCTGCTGCGCCGGGGACATGCTCTGATAGGTGTTCTTGTTTATGATCCACGTGAGCACGCTGGTGTAGAGCGGCGCGCTCATGTGGTACTTCGTCACCTTGTCGATGCCGAACAGCATCATGGAGCCCCACGGCGAGGTCGCGGCATCGGCCACGCCTTTCTCCAGCACGTCGCGGATCTCCGGAGCCGACGCCTGCACGTTGGTGCCGCCCAGCTGGGTCACAAGCGCCGCGATCGTCGAGTCGGCCGGCCGGATCTTCATGCCTTTGATATCGGCGGGCACCACGATCTTCTTGGTGCGCGAGTGGAACGAGCCGGCGTCGTGCACGAAGTTGAAGCAGTACTTCACGTCCTTCATCTCTTGCGCGGCGTACTTGCGATACCAGGCATCGGCAGCCTGCGAGCCGGCTCCGCCCTTGCTCATCATGAAGGGCAGGTTGACCGCGTCGATGATGGGGAAGCGGCCCGGCTGGTAGCCGGGGTTGACGAAGGCCACGTCGGCGATGCCGTCGCGGACCATGTCGTAGTGGTCGAAGGCCTTGCCCAGCTGCTGGGAGGGGAAGACCGTGAAGGTGACGGTGCCGTTGGTGTCCTTCTGGATCGAGGCACCCCAGTCCTCCATGGCCTTGTGCATCGGGTGCGACGGCGGCACCCAGTGCGCGATCTTGAGGTGCACCGGTTTGTCCTGCGCCCATGCCGGCATCGTGGCCGGCACGGTCGCCAGCAGCGCAGCCATCGAAGCGATCGACAGCGCACGCAACAATTGCATTCGCATTCCCACCTTCCCCCTATCGCAAACATATCGGCTTGATCGCCCGGCTCTACTCGAGCGCCTTGTATTTGGCGACGGAAGCCTTGAGCTCGGCCAGCGCCGCGTCCGGGTCCGCGCCCACCTTGCGCACGCTGTCGGCCCAGATCTTCACCACCGGCGCGGCGGCCTTGCGCCACTCGCCGAGCTGCTCGTCGGTGATCTTGTAGACCTCGTGTGCCGGGTCGGCCTGCATCTTGGCAATGCCGGCCCGCTCGTACTCGGCCCAGGGGCCGGCGGCACGCAGCGCCCAGTCGGTGTTGCAGTGGTCGTCGAGGGCCTTCTGTTGCATCGGCGACATGTTCTGGTAGGTGCTCTTGTTCACCAGCCACGCGAACACCGTCACGTAGAGCGGCGCGTTCATGTGGTACTTGGTGACCTTGTCGATGCCGAACAGGAAGTTCGAGCCCCACGGGTTGGTGGCCGCGTCGGCCACGCCCTTCTCCAGCACGTCGCGGATCTCGGGCGCGGACGACTGCACGTTGGTGCCGCCGAGCTGGGTAACGAGCGCGGCCATGGTCGCGTGGGCGGGGCGGATCTTCATGCCCCTGAGGTCGCCGGGCACCACGATCTTCTTGCTCCGCGAGTGGAACGAGCCGTAGTCGTGGACGAAGGCGAAGCAGTACTTCACGTCCTTCATCTCGGCCGCAGCGTACTTGCGGTACCAGGCATCGGCGGCCTGCGAGCCCTCCCCGCCCTTGCTCATCATGAAGGGCAGGTTGACGGCATCGATGATGGGGAAGCGGCCGGGCTGATAGCCGGGGTTGATGAAGACCACGTCGGCGATGCCGTCGCGGACCATGTCGTAGTGGTCAAAGGCCTTGCCCAGCTGCTGCGACGGGAAGACCGTGAAGGTGACGGTGCCGTTGGTGGCCTTCTGCAGCGAGGCGCCCCAGTCCTCCATGGCCTTGTGGATCGAGTGCGCGGGCGGGACCCAGTGCGCGATCTTGAGATGGACAGGCTTATCCTGAGCCCAGGCCGACCCCATGGCGGGCGCCAGCAAAGCCGCCGATGTGAGCCCAAAAGCCACCGACAGCGCGCGCAACGATCGCATCCCGGTCTCCTCCCTTGTGCCTCACGGGCGCGCCAGCGCGATCCTGCCTGGCCGCCCTGCTTCTGGCCATTTCAACCCGACGCCGACCGCATCGAGGCCCATGGCTTCACATTTATGAAGCGGAGAAACGGCAGGTTTGTCCCGCTTGTCCCCATTTGAATCCATTACGGCACGCGGCTGCGCCCGTCAAACGTGCCGCGAGCATGGCAAATCGCGCAGGCTGCTGCTGTTGCAGCGCGGCCTGCGCTTTCTACCGGCGCTTCACATTCGTGAAGGACGCTATTGGGCCGCGTCATACTTGGCGAGGGCGGCCTTGAGCTCGCCCAGCACCGCATCGGGATCGACGCCGGCCTTGTGTGCCCCGTCCGCCCATACCTTCACCACCGGCTCAGCCGCCTTGCGCCATTCGCCGATCTGGGCCTCGCTGATGGTGTAGACCTCGCGGCCGGAGGCCGTGTCGCCCTGCAGCTTGGCGACGCCCGCACGCTCGAAGTCGGCCCAGGGTGCGGCGACCCGCAGCGCCCACTCGGTGGTGCAGTGGTCGTCGATGACCTTCTGCTGAGCCGCCGACATGTTCTGATACGTGGCCTTGTTCATCACCCAGGCGAAGGCTGTCGTGTAGAGCGGCACATTCATGTGGTACTTCGTCACTTTGTCGATGCCGAAGAGTGGGATGGAGCCCCACGGGAAGGTCACGGCATCGGCCACGCCCTTCTCGATGATGTCGCGGACTTCGGGCGCCGACGCCTGCACGTTGGTGCCGCCCAGCAGGGTCACGAGTGCGGCCATGGTGGCGTGCGCGGGGCGGACCTTCAGGCCCTTGATGTCGCCCGGCACCATCACCTTCCTGGTGCGCGAGTGGAAGGAGCCGTAGTCGTGCACGAAGCCCAAGCAGAACTTCACGTCCTTCATCTCGGTGGCGGCGTACTTGCGATACCAGGCGTCGAGCGCCTGCGAGCCGCCCTTGCCGTTGCTCATCAGGAACGGCAGGTTGCCCGCATCGATGATGGGGAAGCGGCCGGGCTGATAGCCGGGGTTGATGTAGGTCACGTCGGCAATGCCGTCGCGCGCCATGTCGTAGTGGTCGAAGGCCTTGCCCAGCTGCTGGGAGGGAAAGACCGTGAAGGTGACGGTGCCGTTGGTCGCCTTCTGCACCGAGTTGCCCCAGTCCTCCATGGCCTTCTGCAGCGGGTGCGACGGCGGCACCCAGTGGGCGAGCTTCAGGTGGACGGGCTTGTCCTGGGCGGCGGCAGGCGCCATGGCGGACACCAGCGCGGCCGGCAGGGCCAGCGCCACGGAAAGCGAGCGCAGCAATCGCATGAGTCGTATCTCCTCCCGAGCCCGGCCGGCCCCGCGCGACAGGGGCCCGGCTGGCCAGATCGTGCTCGTCCCCGCGGCCGCCGTTCAGTGCGGCGGTTCATCCGCGCGGGGATCCGCTTCTCCCTCGACTTGGAGAACGGCCGGCATGCCAACCGTTTCCTCCACCTTCCATTACGGCACCCCCGCAGCTCCGTCAAACCTGAGCGGCGCCTTTAGACGCCCTTCCGCCCCAAACGAGGGGAGGCAATTCGGCCCGGGTCGTTTACAAGGAGGGGCTGGGGCCGCGGATACAGCGGTACATCCCGAACAACACTGCCAGATGGCAGCGGAGACGGCGCACGCGATGCCTCGTCCCAGGTGCCGGCGGGGAGAGATAAGCCATGCTCAAGGTCTACGGACGGGCCAACTCCATCAACGTGCGCAAGGTTCTGTGGATGCTGGGGGAGCTGAACCTCCCTTACGAGCGCGAGGACTGGGGTCGGGGCTTCCGGCCGACCGATGAACCGGCGTTCCGCCAGATCAATCCGGTGGGCGTGGTGCCGGTGATCGACGACGGCGATTTCAGGCTCCGGGAGAGCAACACCATCGTGCGCTACCTGGCTGAGAAGCACGGCCGGGCGGACCTTTACCCCAAGGACCTGCGCCAGCGGGCCGACGTGGAATCCTGGATGGACTGGGCCTCCACCGAGATGGCGGAGGGCATGCGGCCGGTATTCCATGCCCTGGTGGTCAAGAACCCGGCCTTTGCCGGCATGGTCGAAAGCGCCGCCAAGAGCTGGGCGGGGCAGATGCAGGTGCTGGACGATCACCTGACCAAGGCTGGCCCCTACGCGATGGGCGGGGCCTTCACCGTCGGCGACATTCCGGTGGGCCTGGTGGTGAACCGCTGGTTCTCCATCGACTTCCCGAAGCCCGAGCTGAAGGCCGTCTCGGCCTACTACGACCGCTTGACCGAGCGCCCACCCTACCGCGCCCACGGCCGCAACGGCACACCCTGAAGCGGTGTCAGCCCGATCACCGGCTGACGCCGGCCATCGCTGACGAACACGGAGCGCGCCGCGGCGTCCCCTCCCCTGGGGGAGGGACAGGGTGGGGGGGAATCCCAAACCTCGAATATCGGGGTTCCCCCCACCCCTAGCCCCTCCCCACAAGGGGGAGGGGAATCCGCGCGTTTCGTTTCGGCCCCGGAGAGCATGGCACCTATGCCGGCGCTTCGGACACCAGGCTGTAGCCGGCGCCGCGCACCGTCCGGATCGGGTCGGTCCTCCATGCCTGCAGCAGCGCCTTGCGCAGGCGGCCGATGTGGACATCCACGGTGCGGTCGTCGATGTAGACATCGTGGCCCCAAACGTTGTTGAGGAACTGCTCGCGCGAGAATACGCGGCCGGGCGAGCGCATCAGGAACTCGAGCAGGCGATAGTCCGTCGGCCCCAGGTGCACCACGGTGCCGCGGCGCTTGACGATCATGGCGCTGCGGTCCAGCTCGATATCGCCCACCGTGATCACCTCGGCCATCAATTGCGGCTCGGCACGCCGAAGCAGGCTGTTGGCGCGAGCCAGCAGCTCGCTCACCGAGAACGGCTTGACCACGTAGTCGTCCGCCCCCGTCTCGAAGCCGCGCACGCGGTCGGCCTCCTCGCTGCGCGCGGTCAGCATGATCAGCGGCAGACTCTGGGTGGCAGGCTTCTGGCGCAGGCGGCGGCACAGCTCGATGCCGGAGAGGCCGGGCAGCATCCAGTCGAGGATCAGGATGTCCGGCACCGCCTCGCGCAGGCGCGTCTCGGCCTCGTCGCCGTGCATCACGGTCTCGACCGCATAGCCGGCGGCTTCGAAATTATAGCGCAGCAGCTCAACGAGAGGCTCGTCGTCCTCCACGATCATCAGGCGCGGGGGCATGGGATCTGCGTGCTCCGTCAGGTTTGCGGGGGACGCAAACTCGGCTCGATGCCAACGGTCGTGTCGCCTTTCGGTCGCTCGGCAATCAGGGCCTCGCCGGTGATGACATAATGCGCGGTCTCGGCGATGTTGGTGGCGTGGTCGCCCGCGCGCTCCAGGTTCTTGGCGCAGAACAGGAGGTGCGTGCAGTAGCCGATGCTGCGCGGATCCTCCATCATGTAGGTGAGCAGCTCGCGGAACAGCGAGGTGAACAGCCCGTCGATGGTGCCGTCCGACGTCCACACCTCCATGGCCGCCGCGTCGCTGCGCTCGGCGTAGGCCTTGAGCACCGCCGCCAGCTGCTGGCCCACGCGCTCCGACAGGATGCCCAGTCCGGCCGCCAGGTTGGCGGGGGCCGGCTGCGCGCCGATGGCGATCACCCGCTTGGCCACGTTCTTGGCGAGGTCGCCGACGCGCTCCAGGTCGCCGGCGATGCGCATGGTGGAGACGATCTCGCGCAGGTCCACGGCCATCGGCTGGCGCCGGGCCAGGGTCGTCACGGCCCTCTCCTCGATTTCGTGCTGCATGAGGTCGAGACCCCGGTC
>DATMZP010000104.1:0-12737 GCA_035573595.1 Hyphomicrobiaceae bacterium | reverse complement strand
TAATTCATCCGGGTAAAATGTGCTTGATGATCGACAGAGAGCACGCGTCTCCGGCATGGTTGTCCTGCACGGCCTTCGACGGCACCCGGCGGATCACGTCGGGCCCTTATCTCCGCGTGGCGCTCTCGCTCAAGGCGTACGACCATGCACATCCCGGCACCTCGGTGCTCATCTTCGACGACACGACGGGTAAGCAGATCGATTTCGACCTGCGCGGCTCCGACGCGGAGATCGCGGCCAGGCTACAGAAACGCTTCCCAGCAGCCGGGGCTGACCAGCCCCGCGCACCCGGGCGCCCCAGACTTGGCGTGGTCGCCCGCGAGGTGACGTTGCTTCCGCGGCACTGGGAGTGGCTGGCGGCGCAGCCAGGCGGGGCGTCGGTGACCTTGCGCAAGCTGGTCGAGGAGGCGCGGCGGAGCGACCCCCCGAGCAAGGCGAAACTGCGCTCTCTGCAGGAGCGCGCCTACCACTTCATGTCAGCCATGGCGGGAAATCTCCCCAACTTCGAGGAGGCCTCGCGCGCGCTCTTCGCCAACGACATGGCGCGGATGAAGGAGCTCATCGCGGGGTGGCCCGACGATGTGCGCGATCATCTTCTTCATCTCTGCGCCGGCGACAAGCCAACCGCAGGCAGATAGGGACATGACCGGCACGCGCAGTGAGCAGCACAAGGCTCTGCTGACAAGCTTCCTGAGGGAGGTCTGGTCGGACGGCGACATCGAGAGGTGCGCTCGGTACCTCGCCGAGACGTATACCATCCATCACGACCCCGGCGATCCTTGGGAGGGGCAAACCCTCGATCTCGAGGGGTTCAAGGCGCGCGTTGCGGTTTCCCGTGCTCCATTCCGGGACCAGCACTTCCGAATTGACGAGATCATCGCCGACGCGGACAAGGCGGTTGCGACCTGGCATTGGTCGGCAACGCACGCGGGCGACTATCCGGGCTTCCCCGCCACGGGAAAGCCGATCACGATGTCAGGCGCGACGCTGTACTACTTCGATGATCGCGGTAGGATCACGGGCCACTGGCAGGTCGCCGACAGGCTCAGCATCTATCAGCAGCTTCAACACGCAAGAGGCGCCTGATTGGTAGCGCGGCCAGCTGTCAAACCTGGCGAGCCCGGCCAAGGTAGCTGTCCCGCTATGAGCGCAACGCCACCGACCGAAACCGTCCCCGATGCCGCGGCGGGCAATTGGGTGGATCGCCGCGCGCCGCGAGCCGCCAAGCCCTACCTGCGGCTCGCCCGCTTCGACCGGCCGATCGGGGCGTGGCTGCTGCTGTTTCCGGCCTGGTGGAGCCAGGCGCTGGCGGAGCTGTGGCTCGGGCGACCCTACCCCAACCCCTGGTATCTGCTGCTGTTCCTCGTTGGCGCCTTCGTGATGCGCGGGGCGGGGTGCACCTATAACGACATCGTCGACCGCGACTACGACGCGCGCGTGGCCCGCACCGCCGCCCGGCCGATCCCTTCGGGGCAGGTGGGCGTGACGGCGGCGTTCGCATTCCTGGCCCTGCAGTGCCTCGCCGGTCTCGTCGTCCTCCTCCAGCTCAACTGGTTCACCGTCGCACTGGGTGCCTCCTCCCTGCTGCTGATCGCGGTCTATCCGTTCTCCAAGCGCTTCACCTTCTGGCCCCAGGCGGTGCTGGGCCTCACCTTCAAGTGGGGCGCCCTGGTAGGCTGGGCCGCCGTCACGGGCTCCCTGGCGCTGCCGGCGCTGGCGCTCTACGCCGGCTCGGTGCTCTGGACCATCGGCTACGACACCATCTACGCCCACCAGGACAAGGAGGACGACGCGCTCCTCGGCCTCAAGTCCACCGCGCTCAGGTTCGGCGGGGCGACGCCGCGCTGGCTCGCCGGCTTCTACGCCGGCGCCATGATCATGTGGGGCGCGGCCGGCCTGCTGGCGGGCGCTGGCGTCGTCTTCCTGCTGGCGCTGGGGCTCATCGCCCTCCAGCTGGCTTGGCAGATCAGGACTCTGGACATGGACGATGCCGGCAACTGCCTCGCCCGCTTCAGGTCCAACCGGCTGATCGGCTGGCTGCTGCTGGCCGGGCTGGCGGCCGACATGGGGCTGCGGGCCCTCCTCTCCGCCCATCCATGAGCACGCGGGCGGCCAAGCTTACATATGGCCGAGAAAGCTCCGAAGGCTCGCTTTTTCCCGACCGGATCGCTACAAGCCCCCCGACAACCTCATGACGACAACCGGGATGACCTCACCTGCAACCAATACCGCACCCGGCAGCGGCTCCAGCGACGCCGGAGTGCGGTCGGCCAAGCAGCTCCTTCACCTCGTGTTCGGCGGGGAGCTGAAAGCGCTGGACAGCGTCGAGTTCAGTGACGTGGCGGCCCTCGACATCGTCGGCATCTATCCCAACTACGCCGAAGCCTATAAGGCCTGGAAGGCCGCCGCCCAGCGCACCGTGGACAATGCTCAGATACGCTATTTTATAGTCCACGTGCACCGGCTGCTGGACCCCGAGCTGCCCCCGAGTTGATTGGGCCGCCGTAAAATCGTGACACTTTGGCACGGGAAAGCGCTTTCCCGATTGCGGCCGGTAGCCCCCTCCGGTCGCGGCTGGTAGTACATTGCCTGGACGCGCAACCCGTACAGGTTGCAATCGGCCGCGGGGAGGGACCTTGGGCGAGGCGGCGGACTTAGCCACATCCAGATCGAGCAAGCCCCGCTGGCAGGGGCGGCATCCCGGCATCCTGCGCCGCTTCGCCGACGACTGGATCCGGCCGCGCTGGCGCATGATCGCGCTCGCCCTGTGCTGGACGGTGGGCGTGGCGGCGTCCACCGCCGGCTACCCCGTCATCATCAAGCAGTCGTTCGATTCACTCCTGGCACCCGGCGCCACGGCGCTGCCGTGGGTCCTGGTCTCCGTGATCGGCATCACCGCCGCCCGCGGGCTCTTTCTCTATCTGCATCAGACAACCGCCACGCGCGTCGTCACGCGCCTGGTCACCGACGTGCAGAAGGCGGCGTTCGCGCATCTCATGAACGCCGATTTCGCGCGCCTCACGCGCGAGAGCACCGGGCAGCTGGTCTCCCGTCTCACCAACGATCTGACGGCGATCCACAATGCCGCCCAGGTGGCGCTCGTCTCCCTCGTCCGCGACATCCTCACCGTCGCCGCCATGGTCGCGGTCATGCTCTATCTCGACTGGACCATGACGCTCGTGATGCTCGGCGGCTGGCCGCTGGCCGTCATCCCCGTCCGCCAGCTGGGGCTGCGCCTCAAGTCGCTGGCCCGGCGCACGCAGGCCGAGATGGGCAGCATGACGTCGCGCCTGACCGAGACCTTCGCGGGCGCCCGCCTGATCAAGGCGTTCCGGCTCGAATCGTACGCCGTCGAGCGTCTGGACCAGAATTTCGAGCAGGTGTTCCGCCTCAGAATGAAGTCGGTGCGGGCGCGGGCCGGCGTGCTGTCGCTGATGGAGGTGCTGGCGGGCATCGCCATCGCCTTCGCCATCGCCTTCGCCTATTGGCGCATTGCGAGTACCACCAATACGGTGGGCGACTTCGTGGCCTACGTCGGCGCCCTGCTGATGGCGGCGCAGTCGCTCCGCTCGTTCGGCAACATCGCCAACGCCACGACGGAGGGCCTCGCGGCAGTGGAGCGCATCTACGAGCTGCTCGATGAGAAGCCCGCCGTCGTCGAGAGGCCCGGCGCCCGCCCGCTCGCCGTCAAGGCCGGCGGCATCGTCTTCGACAGCGTGGGCTTCTCCTACGCAGAGGCGGCGCGCACGCCCGCGGTGCGGGGCCTGTCGCTCGCCGTGCCGGGCGGCCAGACGGTGGCGCTGGTCGGCCGCTCCGGTGCGGGCAAGTCCACCGTCATCAACCTGGTGGCACGCCTCTTCGACGTGAATTCCGGCCGCATCCTGATCGACGGCCAGGACATCCGCGACTTGACGCTGGCGAGCCTGCGCGGCTCGGTCGCCATGGTCAGCCAGGACATCACGCTGTTCGACGACAGCATCCGCGCCAACATCGCCCTCGGCCGGCTGGGGGCGGGTGAGGAGGAGATCGTGGCCGCCGCCAGGGCCGCCGCCGCGCACGACTTCATCATGGCGCAGCCGGAGGGCTACGACACCGTCATCGGCGAAGGCGGGCTGAGACTCTCCGGCGGCCAGCGCCAGCGGCTGGCCCTCGCCCGTGCCATCCTGAAGAACGCCCCGATCCTGCTGCTGGACGAGGCGACCAGCGCCCTCGACACCGAATCGGAGAGCCTGGTGCAGGCGGCGCTGGCCCGCTTTACCCGCAACCGCACCACGCTCGTGATCGCCCACAGGCTGTCGACCGTCCAGCGCGCCAACATGATCTGCGTGATGGACGAGGGGCGGCTCGCCGAGGTCGGCACCCACGCCGAGCTGCTGGCCCGCAACGGCATCTACGCGCGGTTGTGCCGCTCGCAGGCGCTCCTCCTGGACCGCGGAGACCTCGAAGATGCCTCGGTCGGCGGCGCGCTCGCGCCGCCGACCGAGGCCGCCTGAGGGGCGCGAAACGCCGCTGCGCAACCCGCCCGGATCTTGTTGACAATGCGGACCGCCCGTCGCCAAGAACGGGCGCCGCGAGAGGAATGGTCAGGAGCCCCGGAATGGCGAGTGTCGAGCCCAAGCCCAGGCTCATCCACGCCGCGATCGGCGGCCTTGTCGCGCGCTACATCCGCTACGTAGGCTCTTCCTCGCACCAGTCCGCGGAGATGACCGAGCAGTTCGAGGAGCATGCCCACAACCATCCGTGCGTCATTACCATGTGGCACGGGCAGTTCCTGCTGCTGCCGCTGGTCAAGCAACCGGGCTACGAGGTGGACATCATGCTGGCGCGCCACCGCGACGCCGAGCTGATGGGTGCCGTGCTGCGCAACTTCGGCATGCGGCTCATCCGCGGCGCCGGTGCCGGCGGACGCCGCAAGGACCGCGGCGGCGTGCACGCATTCCGGGCCGCGGTGCAGACGCTGCGCGAGGGCCGCTCCGTTGGCATGACCGCGGACGTGCCGGGCAGCGGCGAGGCGAGGCGCGCCGGCCTCGGCGTGGTGATGATCGCACGCGCCTCCGGCAAGCCGGTCATGCCGCTCGCCATCGCCACCTCCCGTTACGTGGCGTTCAACACCTGGAGCCGCATGACCCTCAACCTGCCGTGGTCGAGCCTGGGCTTCGCGGTGGGCGATGTCGTGCATGTGCCGCGGGACGCCCACGGGGAGGAGCTTGAGCAGTACCGGCTGGCCGTGGAGCGGTCGCTCAACGCCGCCACGGCGGTGGCCTTTGCCCGTGCCGGTGCAGATCCCGGACGCGCGACGCCCGGCATCGCCACATCACCCGGCATGCGCCTCAAGGCCTACCGGGCTTTCACCTCGCTGGCGCGACCGCTCGCGCCGCTCCTGCTCAGAGTGCGCCAACGCCAGGGCAAGGAGGACCCCGCACGCCTGCAGGAGCGACTCGGCCGGCCCGGCGCCCCGCGCCCCGTCGGCCGGCTGGTGTGGTTCCACGCGGCGAGCGTCGGCGAGACCGTCTCCATCCTGCCGCTGATCTCGGCGCTGGCTGAGCGGCGCCATTCGCTCTCGTTTCTGCTCACCACCGGCACCGTGACGTCCGCCAAGCTCGCCGCCCAGCGGCTGGGGCCCCGCACGCTGCATCAGTACGCACCGCTTGACGTCCCCGGCTACGTGCGGCGCTTCCTCGACCACTGGCGGCCCGACCTCGCGGTCTTCACCGAGTCGGAGATCTGGCCCAACCTGATCCTGGAGAGCGCCGCGCGCGGAATTCCGCTCACCCTCGTGAACGGGCGCATGACGCAGCGGTCGTACCGGCGCTGGCGGCGCAGCCGCGGCGTGGCGCGACCCCTGTTCAGCCGTTTCTCGCTGGTGCTGGCGCAGAGCGAGCCGCTGGCGCGCCGGTTCAAGGTCCTGGGTGCCGCCGGCGCGACGTCGTCGGGCAACCTCAAGGTCGACACGCCGCCCCCGCCGGTGGACGAGCCGGAGCTGGAGCGGCTGCAGGCGGTGCTGGAGGGGCGCCCGCTGCTGCTGGCCGCGGCCACCCACGAGGGTGAGGAGGAGATTGTCGCCGAGGCGCACCGGCAGCTGCGCCGGCGCTTCCCGGATCTTCTCACCATCGTCGCCCCGCGCCATCCCGAGCGCGGGCCGGCCATCGCCGAATGGCTGCAGTCGCAGGGGATCGCCGCCGCGCGGCGCGCGGTCGGAGAGCTGCCCACGCCGGCGTGCGAAATCTACATCGCCGACACCCTGGGCGAGCTAGGCACGCTCTATAAGCTCGCCGCCGTCGCTTTCGTCGGCGGGTCGCTGGTGGACCGCGGCGGCCACAACCCCATCGAGGCTGTGCGCCACGGCGCCGTCGTCGTCACCGGGCCACACTGGCAGAACTTCAAGGACACCTACGAGGCGATGATCGAGCGCGGCGGCGCCATTGCCGTGCATTCCGCGGCGGAGCTGGCGGAGGCGGTAGCACCGCTCCTCGCCAACGAGGCGAAGCTCGCGAGCCTGCGCGAGCGTGCGGAAGGCGCGCTGGCCGGCCTGTCGGGAGCGCTGCCACGCACGGTCGAGGCCCTGCTGCGCTACCTGCCGGGCGAGGACGAGCTGGCCCGTGCGGATTGACGAGCCGCCCTGGTGGTACGGCGAGGCTCCCGGCGCGGCCGGCGGTGGAACGCTGGGCGTCGCGGTCGGATGCCTGTCGCCGCTGGGGGCGCTCTACGGCTGGGCGGCGCGGATGCGCTATGCCCGCGCCAGGCACTACCGCTCGCGCCTGCCCGTTGTCTGCGTAGGCAATCTGACGGCGGGCGGGACCGGGAAGACGCCTCTCACACTCCATCTCTGCGAGCGGCTGCGGGCGCGCGGCCTGCGCCCGGCCGTCCTGACGCGCGGCTACGGCGGACGCCTGGCCGGACCGCATTGGGTGGCCGGCGAGGATGACGCGGACTCCGTCGGCGATGAGCCTCTGCTCCTTGTCCCCGCGGCCCCGACGCTGGTGGCGCGCGATCGCGCTGCGGGCGCCAGAGCTATAGAGCAAACCAGGCAGTCCGACACAGTGGCCGCCGATGTGATCGTCATGGACGACGGCCTGCAGAACCCGCAGCTCGCCAAGGACCTGACGCTGGCCGTCGTGGACGGGGCGCGCGGCGTCGGCAACGGCCGCGTGATGCCGGCCGGCCCCCTGCGGGCGCCGCTGGCGTTTCAGCTCGGCCTCGTCGATGCCATCGTGGTCAATGAGCGAGCCCCTGGCACCGGCGATGCGGTGGCCGCGTGGCTGCGCGGCCGCTTCGACGGCCCGATCCTGCGCTGTGCGACAGTCGTTGCCGGCGACGCCGGCTGGCTGCGGGGACAGCGTGCTGTTGCCTGGGCCGGCATCGGCGCGCCTCAGCGCTTCTTCGGCATGCTGGGGTCGCTCGGCACCGAGGTCGTGGACACCATCGCCTTCGGCGACCACCAGCGCCTCAACGAGGCCGACGCCCAGCGCCTCCTCGCCCTGGCCCGGCGACACGGCGCCATCCTCGTCTCCACGGCCAAGGACTTGGCCCGCCTGAAGGGTGCCACCGGCGTTCTGGCCCAGCTGGCCGTCTCCACCCGCGTGCTGCCGATCAGGCTGCAATTCGCAGCGCCGGACGCGGAGCGCCTGGACACGCTGATCGCCAGCACTCTGATGGGCTTCAACAGATAGGGCAAAGGACCTGTCCTGCTCGCGCTCGCAGGCACGCGACGACTACGCGGGCTATCAGCCCGCGTAGGCCGAAGCCTACGCGAGATGCGTCTGGGCGTAGACGTCCTGCATGGGGCAGGCGAAGCCGATAGTGTCCAGGCGCAATGTATCCTCACGGCCGATCTGCTCTGGCTCCTCGGGCCAATGTCCATCGGCGTCACGCCGCAACACCTCAGCCAACACGCGCGTGGAGTGCACAACCACGATCTCGCTCACGCTTGGAATGGTGGTGTACGCCCACACGTTCTCCCAGGTATCCGTCGCGTTGCCCGGCGAGAGAACCTCGATCAGGATTACGGGGTCGGGCAATGTGCGCTGGCCCGGCGCGTCGGCCGTTGAGGTGATGCCTAGATCCGGCACCCGCAGATTGGTGTGGGCGCGGACGCGCGTTGCAATGCCAGGCTCGGCAACCACGCGAAAATGGCCGCCGGCGGCGACCAGCGCATTGCGGATCACGGCACCGAGCGTCATCTGAATCGTGCCGTGCGTTGCGCTGCCAGGTGACATGGCCCGCAGCTCCCCGTCGACGAGCTGGAACTTCCGGCCCGTGCCATCGCCCGGCCAGTCGAGAAACTCGGCGACCGTCATGGTCGGCGGCAATGTGTCCAGCACGTCCTGCATGGGCGACCTTTCGACCGGCACTCTAACATAAGTGCCGACGGCGCAAAAGCGGGTTTGGAGCTGTTTTGTTGAGCCGGCGTCGGTGCGGGCCGGAAAGGCCCGTAGCGCCGGCTTCATCGAAGGCCTTGCACTTCATCTTGAGGCCGTAGGTGGAGTTGAGGAAGTCCGTGAGCAGGCTGTCCTCCTGGTCGATGCCTCTGCCGCCGGGTGCACGCCGATCGCTTACCGCCCCGCGGCATAGCCCTGCATGCCGCGCGGGTTGGCGGCGGCCTTGCGGCGGGGGCCGTCCTGGGCGGCGGCGGTGACGCGCCCCTCCGACCAGTCCGGGCCGACCTCAAGCTTGTGGCCCCGGCGCAGCAGCTCCTGGATGGTGGCCTCGGGCAGACGGCCTTCCGCCACCAGCACGCCGGGGCGGGCGGTGCGCGGCCAGAACGACAGCGGGAAGTGCTCGATGTGCCAGGCCGGGGCGTCGATGGCCTCCTGCAGGTTCATCTTGGGGGTGGAGCCCGAGAGGCTGGCGTGGCGCAGGAACATCTGGCAGCTCCACTGGTCCTGCTGGTCGCCGCCGGGCGTGCCCCAGCTCATGTACGGCTTGCCGTCGCGCAGCGCCATGCCGACCGACAAGGTGGAGCGCGGACGCTTGCCCGGCGCCAGCGAGGCCGGCAGCCCCTCCTCCAGCCAGAACATCTGCCCGCGCGTGCCGAGCGGCCAGCCGAGGTCCGGGATCACCGGCGAGGACTGCAGCCAGCCGCCCGACGGCGTGGCCGTGAACATGTTGCCGGCCTTGTCGATGACATCGATATGCACCGTGTCGCCGCGCACCTCGCCCTGGCGGGTCGTCTCGTCGGCGCCGTGGCCGGTGGAGATGCGGGCGAAGGTGGGCTCGCCGGCGCCGGCGCCCACCTCGCGCGCGCCCTTGACGATGACCTTCCCGTCGTAACCCTCGATGCGGCCGGGGCGCTGCTCCAGCGAGGCCGTCTCGCCGACGAGCTTGCGCCGCTCGGCGTTGTATGGCTCCGACAGCAGCGTCTGCATCGGCACGTCGACGAATTCGGGGTCGCCGTAGAAGGCCTCGCGGTCGGCGTAGGCGAGCTTGGCGCACTCCACCCACGTGTGGATGAAATCCGGGTCGGTGGGAGGCAACCGGTCGAGGTCGAAGCCCTTGAGCAGCGCCAGCATCTGCAGGAGCACCGGGCCTTGCGTCCAGGCGTTGGGCTTGAGCACACGGTAGCTGCCGTAGTCGAGGTGGACGGGATCCTCGATGGTCGGCGCCCACGTCGCCATGTCCTGGGCGGTGAGCACGCCGCGGTGGCGCCGCCCGCTCACGTCCATGACCTCGCTGCCGCGGCAGAAGCGGTCGACGGCCTCGGCCACGAAGCCCTGGCTCCAGGCGCGCCGCGCCCGCTCGATCTCGGCCTCGCGTCCGCCACCGCCGGCCTCGGCCTCCTTGAGGATGCGCCGGTAGGTCTCGGCGTGGCGCCTGTTGGTGAACAGGATGCCGGGCCTCGGCACCTGCCCGCCGGGCAGGTACACCGCGGCCGACGTGGGCCAGTGCTCGCGGAACAGCTCGGCCACGGTGGAGATGGTGGCGCAGGCGCGCTCGACCAGCGGGTGGCCGTTCTCGGCGTAGGCTATCGCCGGCTCCAGCACGTCGCGCAGGCGCAGCGTGCCGTAGTCGCGCAGCAGCAGCATGTAGGTCTCGAAGGTACCGGGGATGCAGGCCGGCAGCAGCCCGGTGCCCGGCACGATGTCGAGGCCAAGATGGCCGCGGTAGTGGGCGATGGTGGCGCCTGCCGGCGCCGGGCCCTGGCCGCAGATCACCTTGGGGGACGTGCTGCCGGCCTCGCAGATCATCACCGGCACGTCGCCGCCCGGCCCGCACAGATGCGGCTCCACCACCTGCAGGGTGAAGGCCATCGCCACGCCGGCATCGAAGGCGTTGCCGCCGCGCTCCAGCACGCCCATCCCGACCGCGGTGCCGATCCAGTGCGTCGACGCCACCACACCGAAGGTCCCGTCGATCTCGGGCCGCGTGGTGAAGGGTCCGGCATTGATGTTGGCCATGGGTGTAGGTGCTCCGGCTCGTCGCGTGTTCAGCGTCTATAGTGACTTATTCTGTTTGAGCGGTCACCGCGCTGCTATGGCCAATGTGAGCGGGGCAGAGATGCCCAATTGCAAACGCTTCCAACAGAGCGCGGAGCCGCCTGTTCTCCACAACCAGGCAACGGAACACGTAGCCCTGGCGGAGCCGAGAGCCGTCTCCATTCAGGTAACGCGAAGCAAACGAGGACCGGGCGGACAAATGATTACGCAATCGCTGCGCGATGCCATTCCTGGCCTTGGGGGTCGAGCCGACATGGAGGACGTCGTGGCTCGGGCTGTAAATTATGTAGACGCCTTGTTCTTTCGGGGCAGCCAGCTCTCCTCGTTGAGCTGGGAACTTTTGGAGCGGCGCACGCATCAGATCGTCGAACAACGACTTGATTATCTCATTCTCTTCTCTGTCCGCATCCTTGATCATCTCTGGCCGTCCCGCACGTCTTGCCCCCCAGTGAATATCAATGATCCTTCTTGCCGCGCGCCAGCGCCACCACGGCCAGGATCTCGAACAGCATCTGCGCCGCGGCCTGGGCCGTGTTGGTGGTGGCGTCGTACTGCGGGGCCACCTCCACCACGTCGCCGCCGACCACGTCGAGGCCGGCGCAGCCTCGTACAAGCTCCAGGGCCTCGCGGGTGCTGAGGCCGCCGATCTCCGGCGTGCCGGTGCCGGGTGCGAAGGCGGGGTCGAGGCTGTCGATGTCGAAGGAGATATACGTCGGGCCGCCGCCAACAACCTCGTGGATCTTCTTGATCACCTTGGGCACGCCGAGGCGCGCCATCTCCTCGGCGTGGATCACCGTCATGCCGCTGACGTAGGAGAACTCCCACAGGTACTCGGCACCGCCGCGGATGCCGATCTGGATGGTGCGCTCCGGGTCCAGCGCGCCCGCCAGCACCGCGTTGCGGAACGGCCCGCCGTGGTGGAACTTGGCGCCCTCGAAGGGCGGACCGGTATCGCAGTGGGCGTCGATGTGGACGAGTCCGACAGGCCGCTTGGCGCCCAGTGCCTTGAGGATCGGGAAGGTGACGGAATGGTCGCCGCCCACCGCCAGTGGCGTCGCGCCGGCGGCGGCGATCCTGACGAAGACCGCCTCGATGTCCTCGATGCTGGCATCGAGGCTGTAGCGGCTGCGGAACGGCACGTCGCCGATGTCGGCGGCCTTGACGGCGGTGAGCGGCGACAGCCTGTGCACGTGATGATACGGCCCGATGCGCTCCACCGCCCGCACCGCGCGGGGCCCGAAGCGCGCGCCCGGCCGATTGGTGACGCCGAGGTCCAGCGGCACGCCGATGAGCGCCACGTCGAGCCCGCCCAGATCGTCGCGCTGGAGCGCATCGAGGCGCAGCGGCGCGCCCAGAAAGCTCGCCACGCCCTCGTACGGCTTCGGCCGCCGGTCGGTGCCGGCGAAGACCGCCTCGATGGCCTTCCTGAACTCGGGATGGTGCGAGGCGTCGGGCTTGTCGGCCGGATACTTGGCGCGCAGGTCCTCAAGCTTCTTGCGGTCCATGGCGGCTCCATGGTGCTGGGTGTCGGACCCTCCGGGCCCTTCGAGCGGGACACCATAGGTGCACCGCCGCGATCGGTCGAGCCGCAGGCAGCGCAAAGGGCCGGCACGCCCTCAGCCCAGCGGATGTCCGGCAACCGGCGCCTGCGCAACGGTGTTCCCATTCCCGATCTAGACGCTCTTAGACGTTGCGCCCGCCGGGGCGCCAAGACAAGCTTACCGGTGCGGTGTACGCAGCAAACCCGGATCGCTGCGATGCACGGCTGCCGCGCAGCGGCCACAAGGCACGGCCTCCGTGCCACGGGCCGCGCGCGGCATCATTGCGGTGTACTGAAGTCATCGAGGCGTCCGGTCCACGACGCGTCAGAGCCTGAACCGTCCCTCGATGGGGTACGCCGGGTCGTTGTAGCCCGGCGTGGAGGGGTGGCCGGGAGCGACCAGGCTGTCGGCCAGGGCCTCGTCCTCGGCGGTCCACTTGTAGTCGAGCGCGCCGAGGTAGCTCGTCCACTGCTCGAAGGTGCGCGGGCCGGCGATCACGGAGCTGACGGCGGCATTGGCGAGCACCCAGGCGGTGGCCCAGTGCGCCAGCGTGGCCCCGCGCGCCTCGGCGTGCGCCTTGAGCTTCTCGGCGACGATGAGGCTCTCCGGGCGCCACTCCGTCTCCATCATGCGCTTGTCCCGGCGCGCCGCACGGCTGCCGGGCTCGGCGGTCTGGTTCACCCGGTACTTGCCGGAGAGCACGCCGCGGGCGAGCGGGCTGTAGGGCACCACGCCCAGGCCGAAGCGCCGCGACGCCGGGATC
>DATMZP010000103.1:0-2892 GCA_035573595.1 Hyphomicrobiaceae bacterium | reverse complement strand
GACATCCTTTGGCGTCGCACCAAGCTCGGCCTGCGCCTCGCCGAGAACGAGCGCCGCCGTTTCGAGGAGTGGCTTCGCACGCACGGTCCGGCCGGCATTTCTCCCGCCATCTGACCGATTGCTGCGAGCTGCCCGCGCGTTTCCCCGCCCGCGATCGATGGGCTGCTCAAACGCAGGGCCGCTCTTGATCGATCAAGCTGGCGCCCAGCGATCCGGCCGTGGTCATTGCGGGCGTCTGCCGACGTGGCGGAGCGCATCCGCCATGAGATGGGCCTCGAGCAGCCAGCCATCGTGCAGCTCTGGCGCTACGCCCCGGCTCGCAGATGAACACAGCTATTCGCGGTCAGCCTGAGGATCGCCAGCCGGGGCTGGCCGCGGGCTTGCCGCCGGCCCCGGCTCAGGCTCTCCCGGCTCAGGCTCCCCCAGCGGGCGCTGGGAGGCCCTGCGCTGTGCGGCGGGCACGATGGCACGGCGGGCGATGCGGTCCCACAGTCCCAGCCGGTCCAGCTCGGCTTCGATGGCGTACTCGCTGCGGTTGTGGGCGCGGGCCAACTGGGAGACGCTGCGCCCGGCCCGGAAGCCGGCAGCCAACTCGCCGGCCTCGCCGTCGTACCAGCGCGCTCCCGACCGGGCCGGAAAGCCGCGCTCGTTGCGGGCGCGGGCCTTGCGGGCGCCCGTCAGCGCGTCCAGCAGCCCATCCCAAGCCGCCATAGGCAGCGTGAGCGACGTTCCATGCGGGGAGGTGAGCTTGGCGTGCAGCCCGCCCTCCTCCACCTCGAACACGTAGCGGCCGTCGCCCTGCCGGAAAACCACCCGCTCCCAGGTGAGAGGTTCCGGCGGCTCCCCGTGCTGGTCGTAGCTCCGCCCGTATCCCTGGGACATGGCAATGCCTCCCCCTACTGCAGGTGTGCTGAGTATTGCAGATTGGATGATGCGCAGCAAGAACAAAAAGAGAACTTAATACCCGGTCGCGCACCGCCTCGCGACAGCAGGGGAGGGTGGAGCGTTGCAGCTCCCGCCCACCCACAGCCGCATTCCGCGCCTAAGGCCGCAGCGCGGGTCGCGGAAAGCGAAGTGCCGCCAACAGCCAAGGGAAAGCCGCATGATGAGACCGACCGCCATCCTACTGGCCGCCGCCGCGCTGGCGGGGCCGCTCGCTGTCAGCGCACAGACCCTGGACCTGCCATCGCGCAAGGCGGGCTTGTGGGAGATCGCCATGACCGTCGAGAAGCCGAAGGCGCTGCCGGCCTTTACCTCGCAGGTATGCCTCGATCCGGCGACGGACCGGGAGATCATGGACTACGGTCTCAAGCTCACAGGCAAGTGCCGGAGCCTCACCAGCAAGCGCCAGGGCCAGTCCTACGTGATCGATGCGGACTGCACCGTCGCAGGCGCCGCGAGCAAGAGCAGGATCGTGATGGCCGGCGATTTCGGCTCGGCCTACACTGTGCGCGTGGAAGGCACGGTCGAAGGCGGCCCGGCTGCCGAGAAAGGGCCGCAGCGCATGCTGATGACCCAGACGGCCACCTGGAAGGGCGCCGACTGCCCTGGCATGAAGCCAGGCGACATGACCCTGCTCGGGGGCATGAAGGTCAACATCAAGCAGCTGAAGGCGCTCTCAGGCCTCATCCGCTGAAGCTGCGCGGCAGGGGCTTGCATCGCGCCGGGAGTTCGAGATGAATAGGAAGCCATCTGCACCCAGCCTGTAATCGCAAAGCGGCCGAATCAACGGCCGGCCACGGAGGAGCCCCGATGAGCAGCCAATCCAGATCCGACGGCGCCTGCCGCGTTGTCAGCCGACGCACCTTCGTCGCATCCACGCTCGCGGCCGGCACCGCGGCAGTGCTGCCGTCCTGGCCGCGCGGCAGCCTGGCCCAGGAGAAGGCGCACCGCATCGACGTGCACCACCATCTCTCGCCGCCCACCCACATCGAAGCCCTGCGCAAGGCCAAGCTCGGCACGCCGCCCACGTACAACTGGTCGGTGCAGAAATCGCTGGAGGACATGGACCAGGCCGGGGTCGCCACCTCCATCACGTCGGTGACGACGCCCGCGGTATCGTTTCTCGACGCCGACGATGCCCGCCGCGTCGCACGCGAGTGCAACGAGTATGCGGCCAGGCTGATGACCGACCATCCCGGCCGGTTTGGCATCTTCGCCACGCTGCCGCTGCCGCACGTGGAAGCGAGCCTCGCCGAGATCGCCTTCGCCCTCGATACGTTGAAGGCAGACGGCATCTGCTTGATGACCAACTACGGCGACCGGTGGCTGGGCGCCCCCGAGCTCGCACCGGTGATGGAGGAGCTGAACCGCCGCAAGGCCGTGGTCTACACCCACCCTGGCGCCGCCAACTGCTGCCGCAACCTGGCACCCGACATTCCCGACCAGATCATCGAGTTCGGCACCGATACCACGCGCACCATCGCCAACTTGGTGTTCTCCGGCACCACCGTGCGCTTCCCCGACATCCGGTTCATCTTCTCGCACGCCGGCGGCACCATGCCGTTCCTGGTGGAGCGGCTGCAGCTGCTCCCCAGCATCAGCCCGAAAATCAAGCAGGGCGGCTGGGATTTCGACAAGGTCACCGCCCAGCTCACCCGCTATCACTATGATACCGCGCAGGCGGCCCACCCCGGCGCACTGTCGTCGCTGATGCGGCTGGTCTCGGTGTCGCAGGTCGTGTTCGGCACGGACTACCCGTTCCGTACCAGCATCGATCACGTGAAGGGGCTGGCAGCCTACTTTTCCGGCGCCGACCTGCGTGCCATCGAGCGCGACAACGCGGCGCGGCTGATGCCACGGCTGCAAGGATAGGCGCGGGCACTTCCACTTAAGCGGCTCGAAATGCAAGCTCTGAAGGGGATGCGAAGAGGGAGCACGGAAGACGAGATC
>DATMZP010000102.1:0-10032 GCA_035573595.1 Hyphomicrobiaceae bacterium | reverse complement strand
GCCCACTTCGGTGAGGTCCATCCCGCGACGCTTGCCATGATGGACGTTGCGGGACCGGTGGCGGCCTTCGAGGTGTTCGTCGAGGCCATCCCGCCCCAGAAGCGCAAGTCCCTGGCCAAGCCGGCCCTGGAGGCCGCCGATCTGCTGCCTGTGCGCCGCGATTTTGCCTTCGTCCTCGATGCGGCCGTGCCGGCCGGCGACGTGATGCGTGCGGCCATGGGTGCCGACAAGAAGCTGATCGCCGCCGTCAACGTGTTCGACCTGTTCGAGGGTGCGGCGCTGGGCGCCGGCAAGAAATCGCTCGCCCTGGAGGTGACGCTGCAGCCGCGCGAGAAGACGCTCACCGACGCCGAGATCGAGGCCGTCGCCCAGCGCATCGTCGCCGAGGTCAAGAAGGCCACCGGCGGGCAGATCCGGGCGTAGGGAGGGCGCTGCCGCCGGTATCAGCCGCGCGCCAGGTAGGCGGGCAGCTCCTGCTCGAACTCGGGGAAATAGTGCGTGATCGCTGTGATGTCGAACCGGCTCAGGATCGACTCCTTCGGCTCCCGGTCGAGGAGGAACTGGATGGCCGCCTCGATGCATCTCGCCGGGCTGTGCCTGCCGCCGGTCAGCTGCTGGTAGGTTGCCGGCGTCATGGTGACGACATGGCGGGTTTCGCCCTTGTCGTCATTGACGGTGACGGCGAATTGCAGGGGGTCGCCGCCGGCCGTCTGTCGCACTTCGATCATCGCCAAACCTCCATGCGCGCGCGCTGTCTACTCCTGGCCGCGCATTCTACGCCAGTCTCGGCACGCGACTGCCCCGCAGGCGGCGCAGACGGACCCGCCGCACGAACCCCGCGATATTGAGCGACGCCGAGACGATGCCCACCCCGTAGGCGACGATCTGGGTGGTGACAAGGATCGTGTTCATGGCTGGCAACTCCTTGGCTGGACGCACTTTTCCGTTCGGGCCACCGGACTTGCGACCGCGCCGGGAGACCCTCTCTGCCAACACGACGAACAAGGCTCCACCGGATCGACACGGGCGAAAGGAATTTCTTTCAGCCCGTTCGACTGATGCGGGCTTTAGGGATCACCGGCTGCGCCGACCCTCGACGAAACGAAGCGCGCCACAGCGTCCCCTCCCCACAAGGGGGAGGAGGATCCGGGCGGCGCTTGCGGGTCGCGAATTGCTGAACTCTCTGTCCCTGCTGGTCAGGCCGGAGGGTCCGACACCTTCACCTGCAGCTTGCCGAAGTTCTCACCCTTGAGAAGACCGATGAAGGCGGCGGGGGCCTTCTCGATGCCGCCTTCGACAATGTCCTCCCTGTACTTGATGCGGCCGGAGCGCACCCACTCGCCCATCTGCTCGAGCGCCGGGCCGTAGCGCATGTTGAAGTCCCATACGATGAAGCCGCGCGCGGTCACGCGCTTGCCGACGAAGCTATAGAGCCAGCGCGGGCCGGGCTCAGCGACGTTATACTGAGAAATGCCGCCGCACAGGCTGACGCGGGCGAAAGAGTTGAGGTTGGCGAGCACGGCGTCGCTTACCGGGCCGCCCACGTTGTCGAAGTAGACATCGACCCCGTTCGGGCAGGCTGCCTTCACCGCCGCGGCGAGGTTGCCCTCCGCCTTGTAGTCGACGCAGGCGTCGAGCCCCAGCTCGTCCTTCACGTAGGCGCATTTCCTGGGGCCGCCGGCGATCCCAACGGTGCGGCAGCCGGCGATTCTGGCGAGCTGGCCGACGATCTGGCCCACCGCGCCCGAGGCCGCCGACACCACCACCGTCTCGCCAGGCCTGGGCTGGCCCACCTCGAACAGGCCGAAGTAGGCGGTCATGCCGGGCATGCCGAGCACGCTGTTGGCGTAGGAGATAGGCCCGTGCGCGGGGTCGATCTTGCGGGCGGTGCGGCCGGGGCCGATGGCATACTCCTGCCAGCCCAGGATGTCCTCGACGATGTCGCCCACCTGGAAATGCGGGTGGTTGGACTTCACCACCTCGCCGACGGCGCCGCCGGTCATGACCCCGCCAAGCTCGACCGGCGGCGCATAGGATTTGGCATCGCGCATGCGCCCGCGCATGTAGGGGTCGAGCGAGAGATAGACGATGCGGGCGAGGAACTGGCCGGGGCCGGGCACCGGCACCGGCACCTCCTCGATGCGGAAATCGGACTCCGCCGGCTCGCCCGGCGGCCGTCGCGCCAGCACGACGCGGCGGTGGGCTTTGGGGATCGTTGGGGCGATCATCGTTCCTCTCCCTCTCTGCGGGCCTGTGATGGCGGTGGAGCGTAGTCCTGTTCGCCGGGGTGAAGAAGGGGCAGACCCTTGCGTCCCCTTGCGTCCGAGCTCTCATTTCGGATCGCCGATCGTGGCAGAGGGCTGACCCGTTTTTCGGCAGGGCTGGTGTGCAGCCGTGCTGCGCCAGGGCGGTTGACCGCCGCGCCCGGTGCAGGCACAGCTCATCGGAACCGTTCGGAACCTACGCCCTTGCTCGCCACCTCCTCCCCGCGCGTTGCCGCGTCGCCCATCGTCTATCTGCGGACGCTGGCGTTCATCAACTACCTGGGGTTCGCGGGGTGGGGGGCGCTGCTCCACAACTTCACCATCGAGCAGGCCCAGTTCGGCTGGCTCGAGACCGGGCTCACGCAGACCGTGCGCGAGATCCCCGGTTTTCTCGCCTTCACGGCTGTCCTCTGGCTCGTCCTCGTGCGCGAGCAGGTGCTGGCCTACGCGGCGCTCATGGTGCTGGGGCTGGGGGTGGCGCTGACCGGGCTACTGCCGTCGCTCACCGGCGTGCTCCTCACCACGTTTGTCATGTCGGTCGGGTTCCACTATTTCGAGACGGCCAACCAGTCGCTGCAGCTGCAACTGCTGCCCAAGGCCGAGGCGCCGCGGCTGATCGGCACCATCACCGCGGCGGGCGCGGCGGCGCAGTTCGTGGCCTACGGCGGGCTGGCCCTGGCGTGGTGGGCCGGCTGGCGCTCCTACCAGAGCCTGTTCCTGGTGGTCGGGCTTGCCTGCGTGGCGCTGGCGGCTGCCGCCATGGTCTCTTTCGGCCGCTTCGAGGGCACCGTGCGGCAGAGGAAGACCATCCTCGTGCGCCGGCGCTACTGGCTGTTCTACCTGCTGCAGTTCATGACCGGGGCGCGCCGCCAGCTGTTCCTGGCCTTCGGCGGGTTCCTGCTGGTCAAAAAGTTCGGCTACAGCGTCGCCGATATGGCCACCCTGATGCTCGTCACCACGGCGGCCAACACAGCCCTGGCGCCGCGGCTGGGGCGGCTCGTCGTCGAGATCGGCGAGCGGCGCACGATCATGATCGAGAACATCGTGCTGATCGCGGTGTTCGCCGGGTACGCCACCACGACGAGCGCGCTGCTCGTCGGGGCGCTGTTCGTGCTGGATGGCGTGTTCTTCACCCTGACGCTGGCGCAGCGCACCTACTTCCAGAAGATCGCCGACCCCGCCGACCTGGCCGCCTCCACGTCGGTCGCCTTCACCATCAACCACACTGCAGCGGTGACGGTGCCGATCGCCTTCGGCGCGCTGGGCGCGGTCAATCCGTCGATCATCTTCTGGCTCGGCACCGTCATCGCCAGCGTGTCGCTCACCTGCTCGTTCCTGGTGCCCCGCCACCCGACGCCCGGCAACGAGACCGTGCTGGCGCGGGCACCCAGGCCCCTGCCTGCGGAATAGAGCGAGCGCGGTATTCTGGCGCAAACGCTACGAGAGCAAAAAGCTGATCCGCCCGAGGCTGCTACAGAGATTGTTTCTCGGAAATTCCGGGACGACACGGTCAAGAGCGGGAGCGGGAAGGGGGTAGGCGAGCTCTAACGTGAGACATGCAAATCCGCATATTCGTGTCCGCTGGATCTGTTCAGATTCTGAACGACCACCAGTGCTTCAGAACTTCTTACCTATGCCCGCTTGCTTGAGAACGGCATTCGCCGTGTGTCGAGACTTGATCTTGTTGTCGACTGTGAACCTGCGGTTGGTGATGGGGCTATACCAAATGTCGTGGTCGCCCCTGCCATCATGCCGCTCAAACCTACAGCCGTGGTCCTTCAGGTACTCACGAACCTCACGCTCGCAAGTAGCCATGAAGCGGCGACCAATCAGCTGAACTTGGGGTTGGGAACCCGCGCCAATTGTTGCGCCATGATCTGAATTGGAATTTCAGGCAGGTCCGAAAAATCTTTATCCTCAAGCGCAAGAAGCTCTACGACCATGTCAATGACCTTCGGGCGAAGCTGTTCAAGAGTTTCCGCTTCGGTTGCTAGCCCAATATCATCGCTAGTCGCGACCCACACTTTGGCTTCATCATCCCAGTCAGCTCTAACGATGATCGTTGCGTGCTTCATCCCGCTTCTACCCCGCCTTCTTGACAGTAGAGGTTGACTATCACTCGCACTCGTGCCAGCTGTACCCGATTCGGACTACACATGTAATGAGTTCACGCGAGGTGAACAAGGCGGATGTCACATGCTCACCCGATCACGTGGCAACCTTGGCGTGCGGCTGCCAATAGTCGCTCAGATCCGCAGACTTTCCGCGGCGCGGAGCTAGTCTCACGATATCTAGGCGCGCGCGATCTCCGTCGCACACAGAGGTGGTCCGGCGCCGATACTGCGCCTATATCATGGGGGCCAGAAACCCAAAGACCACGGGTGACGCCCATGCTCTTCTCTCGCAGGAAGCCTGAGATGCCGACGGCCGAGACCGCGCTCAAAGGGCGCGCCGAGGCCATCCCCACCGCCGCCAAGCACTTCATCAACGGCCGGCCGCTGAAGGGGCCGTATCCGGAGGGCACCGAGACCGCCATCTTCGGCCTCGGCTGCTTCTGGGGTGCGGAGCGCAAGTTCTGGGAGATGGGCGACGGCATCTGGGTCACCGCCGCCGGCTATGCGGCTGGGTTCACGCCCAACCCCACCTACGAGGAGGTATGCACCGGCCGTACCGGCCACAACGAGGTGGTGCTGGTGGTCTACGATCCCAGGAAGGTGAGCTACGAGGCGCTGCTCAAGACGTTCTGGGAGAGCCACGACCCGACCCAGGGCATGCGCCAGGGCAACGACGTTGGCACGCAATACCGCTCCGGCATCTATGTGACGAGCGCGGCCCAGCGGCAGGCGGCCGAGGCCTCCAAGGTCGCCTATCAGAAGGTGCTGGCGGCCAACGGCTACGGCCCCATCACCACCGAGATCCTCGAGGCCGGCCCCTTCTGCTTCGCCGAGGACTACCACCAGCAGTACCTGGCGAGGAACCCGCACGGCTACTGCGGCCTGGGCGGCACCGGCCTGAGTTGCCCCGTCGGCGTTGGCCTCAAGGCGTAGGCGTCGGCAGACTCTGCCGTCATCGCGTGCGCCGAGACCAAGCTCGCCGAGGGTCAACGCTGATCGAGCGCGCGGGTACCGGTGGCCGGCATGTGCGTGTCGGAGCGGGCGCTCCGGTGTCCGCCCAGCAGGCGGAAGAACAGGGGCACGAAGAACACTGCGATGAAGGTGGCCGCCAGCATGCCGCCGATCACGCCGGTGCCGATGGAGTGGCGGCTGGCGGAGCCGGCTCCGGTGCTCGTCGCCAGCGGCAGCACGCCCAGGATGAACGCAAGCGACGTCATGACGATGGGGCGGAACCGCAGGCGCGCGGCCTCCATCGCGGCATCGGCGATGGACGCGCCCTGGCGATAGCGCTGTGCGGCGAACTCCACGATCAGGATGGCGTTTTTGGCGGCCAGGCCGATCAGGGTCACGAGGCCGATCTGGAAATACACGTCGTTCTCGATGCCCCTGAGGTAGATCGCCATGATCGCTCCGAACACCGCGAACGGCACCGCCGTGATCACCGCCAGCGGCAGCGACCAGCGCTCGTACTGGGCCGCCAGCACCAGGAACACCATGATCAGGCCGAAGATGAAGCCCTGGTAGCCGGTGCCGGCGGTCGACAGCTCCTGATAGGCGGAGCCGGTCCAGCCGATGGTGAAGTCCGACGGCAAGGTCCCTCCCACCACCTCCTGGATCGCCGCGATCGCCTGGCCGGACGAGTAGCCCGGGGCCGGTCCGCCGAGCACCTTGGCCGCCGGGAAGATGTTGAAGCGGTCGACGGCATCCGGGCCGATGATGCGATCGACGCTCACCAGTGCGTTGAGCGGTATCATGGCATTGTTGCTGGAGCGCACGAACACGTGGCGCAGGTCCTCCGGCGAGCGCCGGAACTCGCCCTCGGAGGAGAGACTGACACGATAGGTGCGGCCGAACAGCGTGAAGTCGTTGACGTAGAGGCTGCCGAACGTGCCCTGCATGGCCTCGAAGATGGTGCTGATCGGCACGCCCAGGGTCTTGGCCTTGTCGCGATCTACGTCGATGCGGTACTGCGGCACGGACGTGCTGAAGGTCGTTGTGACGCCGGCGAGCTCCGGCCGCTTCGCCGCTGCCTGCACCACGCGCTGGGCGGCGTCGGCGAGCCCGGCCAGCCTCCCGCCCGAGCGGTCCTGCAGGAAGAATTCGAAGCCGCCCGTCGTGCTCATGCCCAGGATGGGCGGCGGGTTGAAACCGATGACGAAGCCGTCGCGGAAGGTGGCGTTGAGGGCAGCGAAGCCCGGCGCCAGGGCACGCGCATCGTACTTCGGGTCCGTGCGCTCCGACCAATCCTTCAGCGTCACAAACGAGATGCCGGAATTGGTCTTCTGCGCCGCCGCCAACAGATCGAATCCGGAGAACGTGATCACGTCGGCCACGGCCGGATGCTTGGTGAGCCCCTCGGTGATTTTGGCGGTGACGGCGCGCGTGCGGTCGAGCGACGCCGCGGGCGGCAGGGCCGTAACCACGAACACGCTGCCCTGGTCCTCGGCCGGCACGAGGCCGCCCGGCACGCGCAGGAACAGCAGCACAGTTGCTCCGAGCATGACGGCGGTGGCAACGAGCGCCACGGCGGCATGGCGCAGCAGCCAGGCGACCCCACCCGTGTAGCGGTCCGTGATCCATTGGAATGCGCGATTGAACAACCTGAACGGCAGCGCCGGCTGCGCGTGCCCGGGCCTCAGCATCAGCGCGGCGAGCGCCGGCGAGAGCGTCAGCGCCACGACGCCCGAGATGACCACCGACACGGCGATGGTGACGGCGAACTGGCGGTAGAGCTCGCCCGCCAGGCCACCCAGGAACGACACCGGCACGAACACCGCGCACAGCACCAGCACGATGGCGATGACCGGCCCGCTCACCTCCTCCATGGCCTGGATGGCGGCCTCGCGTGGGCCTTTGCCCTCGCTCGCCATGATGCGCTCGACGTTCTCCAGCACCACGATGGCGTCGTCCACCACGATGCCGATGGCCAGAACGAGCCCGAACAGGGTGAGCAGGTTGATGGAGAAGCCGAGCAGATACATGCCCGCGAAGGTGCCGATGATCGACACCGGCACCGCGATCACCGGGATCAGCGTGGCGCGGACGCTCTGCAGGAAAATGAAGACCACCGCGATCACCAGCACCAGCGCCTCGATGAAGGTGTGGATCACCTCGCGGATCGACACCTCGACGAACTTGGTGGTGTTGAAGGGAATGTCGTAGCGCAGTCCCTCGGGGAAACGCTTGGCCAAGCGGTCCATCGTGCTCTTGACGTTCTCGGCCACCTCCAGGGCGTTGGCGCCTGGCTGCAGGTAGACGCCGATCGGCACCGCCGGCGAGCCGTTGTAGGTGGCGGAGAAGCCGTAGGTGAGGGCGCCGAGTTCGACGCGCGCCACGTCCTTGAGGCGCAGCGCGCCGCCGCTCTCGTCGGTGCGCAGGATGATGTTCTCGAACGCCTTCGGGTCCGCCAGCCGACCCGGGGTGGTCACCGAATAGGTGAAGGCCTCGCCGTTGGGCAGGGGCTCCTCGGCGAACCGCCCGGCCGCGAACTGGGCGTTCTGCTCGCGGATGGCATTGGCGATATCGGTCGGCGTCAGATTGTACTGCGCCACCTTGTCGGGCCTGAGCCAGATCCGCATCGAGTAGTCCGAAGCGCCGAACAGCGACGCATCGCCGACGCCCGGCGTCCGGCGCAGGTCGTCGATGACGTTGAGAAGCGCGTAGTTGGAGATGAAGATCGTGTCGTGCCGGCCGCCGGGCGAGGACATTGCCAGCACCTGCAGGATCGACGTGGAGCGCTTGTTGACCGTCACGCCCTGCCGGGTCACCTCCGCTGGCAGCAGGGCCTGGGCCCGCTGCACGCGGTTGCTCACGTTGATGGCGGCCTGGTCCGGGTTGGTGCCGATGGCGAAGGTGACGGTGAGGCTGAGCGTGCCGCTGCCGGTGGATGTCGAGCGCATGTAGAGCATGTTCTCGACGCCGTTGATCTGCTGCTCCAGCGGCGCCGCCACCGTCTCGGCGATGGTCTCCGCCGTGGCGCCCGGATAGTTGGCGGACACGACCACCTCGGGCGGCACGATCTGGGGATACTGCGAGATGGGTAGCGCCCGCAGCGCCACCAGCCCGGCGAGCGTGATGACGATGGAGACGACCGCGGCGAACACCGGCCGGTCGATGAAGAAGCGGGAGATCACGGGCGGTCTTTCTTGAGCTGGGCGCCACGCTCGGCCTGGCCCGCCATCGGGGCCGGCGACACCGGGGCGCCGGGGCGCACGCGCATCACACCCTCGACGACGATGGTATCGCCGTCCTTGAGGCCGTCATCGACGATCCAGCCCTCATCCACTTCCTGGCCGAGCTTCACGGGCCTTACCTGGGCCTTGCTCTCGGGCCCGACCGCGTAGACGAACGGGCCCTGCGTGCCCTGGCTCACCGCCTGCCTGGGGATGACAATGGCGTCGGGCAGCGTCACGCCCTTCACCACGATGCGCACGAACTGGCCCGGCAGCAGCGCGCCGTCCTGGTTGGCGAAGATGGCGCGCGCCTGGATGGTGCCCGTCTGTGTGTCCACCCGGTTCGCCGAGGCGTCGATCTTGCCCTTGCCGGCGAACGGCGCGCCGTTGCCGTACTGCAGCTCGACGCTCAGGTTCTCGCGCGCGATGGGCTCCGGCAGGCGCTGGCTCAGGTCGCGGGCGGCCTGGTACTCGGAGTCCGTGAAGGAGAAATTGACGTAGGCCGGATCGAGCTGCGTGATGCTGGTTAGAACCGTCTGCTGCGCCAGCACCAGCGAGCCCTCCGGCGGTGACACGAGCCGCGTCACGCCCGTCACCGGCGAGGTGATGGTGGTGTAGCCGACGTTGAGCTCGGCGTTGCGCACCTCGGCTTGGCTCAGCTGCACGCTCGCCGTCGCCTGCTCCAACGCCGCGCGCGCGTCGTCGTGCTGCTTCTCGGTCGAGACCTGGCGTTTCACCAGCTCATCGACCCGCTTCCAGTTCTCCGTCGCCTGCCGCAGCGTCGCCTCGGCCTGGGCCAGCTGCGCCTTCGCCCGGTCGAGCGCCACCTCGTAGGTCCTGGGATCGATGCGGAACAGCACGTCGCCGTGCTTGACGCGCGCGCCCTCGCTGAACTCGCGCTTGAGCAGCGTCCCGCTCACCTGCGCCCTGATCTCCACGTCGCGGAAGCCGGCGACCCGGCCGGCGTAGGTGAACGTCAGCGGGACGGACTTGCCCTTGATCGCAAGCACGCCGACCTGAGGAGGCGGCGGGGTTGCGGGGCGCGGCGAGGCGGCCGCGGACGGCCGCTCGCCCCGCTGCCAATAGAGGAGCCCCGCACCGAGGAGGGCACAGACAAGAACCGCCGCCGCAGCGCGCTTGAGCACGTCGATACCTCGGTAGATTGTGACGGGATGATGTAGACGGGGGTGTCTGTGTTGGTTAGACTGTACAGTCTAATCTAGGCGAGGCGACGCCCGATGACAAGCTGCCCTGAGACGGCCGCCGCGGCGCGCACGCGCCACGCGATCGCCAAGACCGCTGCGGAGCTGTTCCTGCGTCGCGGCTACGGCGGCACCAGCATGGATCTGATTGCCGCCGAGGCGGGAGTCGCGCGTCAGACCATCTACAACCAGTTCGAGAGCAAGGAGGCCCTGTTCCGCGCCATCTTCTCGGCGCTTGCCGACGACGCCATGATGCCCCTGGCGGTGGCGGCGCGCAAAG
>DATMZP010000101.1:0-7948 GCA_035573595.1 Hyphomicrobiaceae bacterium | reverse complement strand
CCACCATCTCCTTGCCGCTCCAGGTGCCGACCGGCATCATCGCCCGCACAACGTTGGAATAGACGATGGTGCGGCCCTGGTTCTCGCCCCGCAGGATCGGCACTTTCACGCTGCCGGCGATGGCCGCGACCCATACGGTCGCCTCCTTGGACGTCACCCCGTCCGGGGCCGACGCGACATCGATGGTGAGCCTGCCGTCGGCCGCCGACAACACTATCGGCACCCGCGAAGCGGCGAACAGCTTGGCGGTCTTGTCGATGGCCCGCTCGACCTTGTCCGCGTTGTTGCCGTTGACGTTGGCGATGCCGCTGACGATCGCCTGCGGTGTATAGACCATGCCATCGCCCAACACCTTGGCATAGGCCTTCTGGCGGACAGTGAACTCGGGACGGGCCAGGGTATCCCGCCAGCCCAGATAGTCCCAGTAATCGACCGGGAGGGTGAGCGCGATCACGTCGTCACGCTTGGCGAGGCTCGCCAGCACCTCGTCGGCCGCCGGACAGGTGGCGCAGCCCTGGCTGGTGAACAGCTCGTAAACGGCCTTGACCTGCACGGACGTTGCGGAAGCCTGCGCGCCCGCTTCAGCGGGGCCAAGCAGCCCGGCAAGGCCGGCCAACGTCAGGAGCGCCCAAGACCGCATCTGAATACGGCGTCCAATCCTCGCTAGCGCCCCCCGCGTTTCGGGAATATCTGAGTTCCCCCGTTCAAGTGCGAGTCACGAATGGGTGAGTCGGGACAGCTCCGCTCTCACCGCGGCGCACAATCCTTGTGTCGTCAACCATCTGAGGTGCCGGCCGTTGGGCGGTTTCGCCGACCCTCGACGCTCCACGCATCCCAGCTTGCCAGAGCCCGACAATTGCCGTCTCATTGGCGGCTCAAACACGACGGGCGCTCAAGCGTCCGGCCGGGAGGAGGTGGGCTGGTGTCTTCGGTTGTCTTGCGGGGCGTGACCAAACGCTTCGGCGATGCGGTGGCGCTGGATAACGTCTCGCTGGAGATCGCACAGGGCCGGCTGTGCTGCCTGCTTGGCCCCTCCGGCTGCGGCAAGACCACGGCACTGCGGCTCGTGGCCGGCTTCACCGAGCCGACCGTGGGCGAGATCGTGCTGGGCGACCGCGTGGTCTCCTCGCCGCGGCGCACGCTGCCGCCGGAGCGGCGCAACGTCTCCATGGTGTTCCAGAGCTACGCCCTGTGGCCGCACATGACGGTGGCCGAGAACGTTGCCTACGGCCTCACCCTGCGGAAGGTGCCGCGCGAGGTCATCCGCCGCAAAGTCGAGCAGATGCTGGCGACGACCAAGCTCGCCAACCTGGCCGACCGCTATCCGGCGGAGCTGTCGGGCGGCCAGCAGCAGCGGGTGGCGCTGGCGCGCGCGCTGATCGTGGAGCCCGAGACGCTGCTGCTCGACGAGCCGCTCTCCAACCTCGACGCCAACCTGCGCGAGGAGATGCGCTTCGAGGTGCGGCGCCTGCATGACGAGTACCGCTATACGACGATCTACGTGACTCACGACCAGTCGGAGGCGATGACGACGGCCGACCTGATCGCGGTCATGAACCACGGGAAGGTCGAGCAGCTGGGGACGCCGGAGGAGATCTACGACCGCCCGCGCTCCGCCTTTGTCGCCCGATTCATAGGCTCCAGCAACGTGGTGACCGGCAAGGTGCTGGACGACCGCCGCATTGCGGTGGCCGGCGTGGTGCTGCGCGGCAGCGGCGACAGCTTCGCGTCCGGCAGCCAGGGCGCCCAGTTGGGATCCATGTCGATCCGCCAGCACGACATCGTGCTTGGGTTGGGCGAGCCGCGGCAGGCTGAGGAGAACGTGCTGCCCGCAACCGTCACCCGCAACGTCTTTCTCGGCGGCAACCGCGACTACGTGATCGAGGCCACCGAAGGCGCGCAGTTGCGCGTGCTGGCGCCGGCCAGCCAGAATATCCCGCCGGGCAGCCGGGTGCACGCGCGCCTGCCGGTCGACCTGTGCCGCATCCTGGTGGCGTAAAGGGCCACCCGAAGCAGGCCACCCGAAGCAAGAAGGGATTAAAGGAACGATCCGCCGCGTTTAGATGGTAATCCGGCCGGCGGAAACCGGGAGTCCGGCCTTCCAGGAGGAAACTGCGATGCGCTTGTCGCGACGAGACGTTCTCAAGGCCTCCGCGGCATTCGCGGCCTCGAAGGCCTTTGCCGAGCCGGCGCGGGCCGCAGCGCCCCCGGCCACCGCCATCACGCCGGCCCTGATCGAGGCGGCGAAGAAGGAAAGCAAGGTCGTCTGGTACACCTCGGTGGACCTGCCGCTGGCCGAGCGCATCGCCAAGTCGTTCGAGGCCAAGTTCCCCGGCGTCGCCTGCCGGGTCGAGCGCAGCGGCGCCGAGCGCGTGTTCCAGCGCATCGGCCAGGAATACGACAGCAACATCCACGCCGTGGACGTGGTGAACTCCTCGGACGCGGCCCACCTCATCGTCTGGAAGGAGAAGGGCTGGCTGGAGCCCTTCGTCCCCGAGGACGTGGCCAGGCATTTCCCCGACAACCACAAGGACCCGGATGGCACCTTCGCCAGCTTCCGCGTCTTCCTCTGCCCCATCGCCTACAACGCCGACCTCGTAAAGCCCGAGGAGGCGCCCAGGAGCTACGCCGACCTGCTCGAACCCAAGTGGGCAGGCAAGATCGTCAAGGCGCACCCCGGCTACTCCGGCACCATACTCACCGCCACCTTCCAGATGGCCCGCGACATCGGCTGGGCGTATTTCGAGAAGCTTGCCGCGCAGAAGGTCATGCAGGTGCAGTCGGCGGCCGACCCGCCCAAGAAGCTGGCGCTGGGCGAGCGGGCCGTGATGGCCGACGGCGTGGAGTATGGCGTGTTCCAGCTCAAGGAGTCGGGCCGGCCGGTCGAGCCGGTGTATGCCACCGAGGGCACACCGCTGATCGTCGGCCCCAACGCCGTCTTCAAGGGGGCGCCGAACCCGAACGCGGCGCGCCTGCTGCAGTGCTACATGTTCACCGCCGAGTGCCAGCAGCTCGGCATCGACTACGGGGGCCTGCGCTCGGTGCACGCCCTCACGCGGGAAAAGCCCGGCCGCAAGCCGCTGTCCGAGATCAAGCTCATGAAGGACGACCCGGCGGCGGTCGAGAAGCAGGGCGCCGACATCAAGGCGCGCTACAGCAAGATCTTCAGGGTCTGAGCCGGAGCAGAGACTCCGCGCGCAACGAGAAGACGAACGGTCGGGGGCATCCGGCCGCACAAGGGAAGGAACGGCCATGCAGGGGAACAAGCCAGAGAGGGCGCCCACGCGGCGCCCCAGCAGGCGCGATGTCATCAAGCTGTCGGCGGCAGCCGCGGCTACCGTCTACGCAAGCCCCCTGAGGGCGGCCCCGCCGCCGGCGGACGCCATCACGCCGGCCCTGATCGAGGCAGCCAAGAAGGAGGGCAAGGTCGCCTTCTACACGGCGATGGATCTGGCCTTCGCCCAGCAGCTGGCCAAGGCCTTCGAGACGAGATTTCCGGGCATCTCAGTGCGGGTTGAGCGCTCCGGCGCCGAGCGCATCTTCACCCGCATCGCCCAGGAGTACGGCAGCGGCATCCACGCCGTCGATGTGGTCAACACAGCGGACCAGGCCCACTGCCTGGCCTGGAAGCGCAACGACTGGCTGGCCCCCTATCTGCCCGAGGAGGTGGCGCAGCACTACGACAGCGCCTACGTCGACCCCGACGGCCTGCACATAACGACGCGCATCCTCGTCTCGCCGCTCGGCTACAACACCAACCTGGTGAGCAAGGAGGAGGCGCCGAAGAGCTTCGCCGACCTGCTCGACCCCAAGTGGGCGGGCAAGATCGTCAAGGCGCACCCCGCCTACAGCGGCACCATCATGAACGCCACCTTCCAGATCGCCCGCGACCTGGGCTGGGACTACCTGGAGAAGCTGGCGAGGCAGAAGGTCATGCAGGTGCAATCGGCGACCGACACGCCCAAGAAGGTGGCGCTGGGCGAGCGCGCCATCATGGCCGACGGTGCCGGCTATCTCGTGATCCGCTACCGCGAGGAAGGCCAGCCGATCGACATCATCTATCCCGCCGAGGGCACGCCGCTGGCAGGCGGCCCGAGCGCCGTGTTCAAGGCGGCGCCAAATCCCAACGCGGCGCGCCTGTTCCAGAACTGGATGCACACGCGCGAGGGCCAGCAGATCATCGTCGATGACGCATGCCAGTATTCGGCGCACGCTCAGACAGTGGGGAAGAAGGGCGTGCGGCCGCTGAAGGACATCAAGCTCATGAAGGAGGACCCGGAGGGCATCGAGAAGGCCGCCGAGGACGTGAAGAAGCGCTACGCGGCGATCTTCAAAGTGTGACGGGTGTCGGGCGTCGGCAGTCGGGGATTTCACCGCCTGCCGTATCTGCCTTCTTACGACTGCCGACGCCCGACTGCCGTACACAGGGAACCCTCCAGTGGCCATCGCACTGCCCACCCGAGCCAGCGCGCGGCGGACGTTCAGCGTGGACCTTTCGGTGCCGGTCCTGGCCGGCCTGGCGGCGCTGCTGTGCGTGCTTGTGGCGCTGCCGGTATCCTGGCTGGTTTACTACAGCCTCACCGCAGCGCCGGCGCCGGGTGCGGCGCGCAGCTTCACGCTGGCCCATTTCCAGGCGTTGCTCACCGATCCGGATTTCCTCGATCCGCTGCTCACGACGGTCATCCTGGCGGTGAGCTCGGCCGCGGCGTGCTGCGCCATCGCGGCGCCGATGGCGTGGCTGGTGGCCCGCACCGACCTGCCCCTGTCCAACGCCATCCGTGCCCTCGTGACCGCCTCGTTCGTGACGCCGCCGTTTCTGGGCGCCGTAGCCTGGGAGATCCTGGCCGCACCCAACAGCGGACTCCTCAATCAGCTCTATCGCTTCATGACGGGCGCGTCCCAGGACGAGTACCTGCTCAACATCTACACCCTGCCGGGGCTGATCTTCGTCATCTCCTGCTACACCTTCCCCTACGTATTCGTGCTGATCGCCAACGCGCTCGACCGCATCCCGGCCGACCTGGAGGATGCCTCGGCGATGCTGGGCGCCGGCACCTGGACCACGGCGCGCCGCGTGACGATCCCGCTCGCCGTGCCGGCCCTTCTGGCCGGCGTGCTGGTGGCCTTCCTGCAGGCCATGATCCTGTTCGGCTCGCCGGCCATCCTGGCGCTGCCGGCGGGCTTCCACACCATGACCACCAAGATCTGGAGCCTGTTCCAGTATCCCCCCAAGCCCGAGCTGGCCGCCGCCGCCGCGCTGCCGCTGCTGGTCCTCACCGTTCTCCTGCTCAGGGGCCAGCAGGCCATCCTCGGCCGCCGGGGCTACTCGGTAGTGGGCGGCAAGAGCGCTGCCCCGCGGCAGGTGCGATTAGGCTGGACGGTGTGGCCGACGATGGCCTTCGTGCTCCTCGTGCTGTCGCTGCCGGTGTTCCTGCCCTACTTCGCGCTCTTCAACGCCGCCTTCTCGCCCATCGCCACCACGCTGGTGACGCCGGCCAACGCCACGCTGCACAACGTCTACTTCACGTTCTTCGAGCTGTCCTCGACCCAGCTGGCCTTGAAGAACACCTTCATCCTGGGCCTCGCGGCTGCATCGGCCGGCACGGTGCTGGCGCTGGCCATCGGCTATCTCACGTCGCGGCGGGCCATCCCCGGCCATCGCCTGCTGGCATTCCTTGCCACGGCGCCCATCGCCATTCCCGGCATCGTGCTGGGCGTGGGCCTGTTCCTCAGCTACACGCGCCCGCCGCTCGTGCTCTACGGCACGCTCTGGGTGCTGCTCATCGCCTACGTCACCATCGAGCTGCCCGCCGCCTACCAGCAGCTGCAGTCGGCCTTCCGTGCCGTCAATCCGGAGCTGGAGGAGGCGAGCCGCATCCTGGGCGCCACCCGCCTGCAGGCACTGCGGCACGTCACGGCGCCGCTCCTGCGCACCAATGTGCTGGCGACGTGGTGCTTCATCTTCGTCTCGACCATCCGGGAGCTGTCGGCGGCCATCATGCTGTTCACGTCGGAGACCAAGGTGGTGTCGGTGCTGATCTTCGACTTGAAGGAGAGCGGCGACCTCGGCGCCATCTCGGTGCTGGGCCTGTCGATGCTGCTGCTGACCTTCGCGGTGGTGATCGGGATCAACCGCCTGCCGGGCTTCGGCGGCACCCGCCTGCGCAACACCTGACGTGAGGCCCGCATGAGCCAAGCCCTGCCCCCGGTCTCCGTCGCCGAGCGCCTGGCCGAGCGGATCGCGGCGCTGCAGGCCGGGACCGCAGCCTTGAAATCCGAGCGAGGACAGAACCGCGCGGTTCCCTCCCCCCTTGTGGGGGAGGGACAGGGTGGGGGGGAATCCCGCCGGTGCGGTGGCGAGGGACGCGCCCAACTATCGGGGGCGGCGCGGCAGACCTGCGAGAATCTGGTGCTGGACGTGATTGGCCTCTGCGTGGCAGCGCGCAACCAGCCGTATATGCAGGCTGCCCTCGCCGCCTGGGACGACGAGGGGCCGTGCACCGCCATCGGGCACGGCCGCACGCTGAGCGCGGCGGGTGCCGCCTTCGTCAACGGCACTGCCGCACACGGCGAGGACTTCGACGATACCTTCGAGGGCGGTCCCGTGCACGCCGGCGCGGTGGTCGTGCCCGCGGTGCTGGCGGCCTGCGAGCGGTACGCACGGACCGGGGAGGCGGCTCTCCTCGGCATCGCGGTGGGGGCAGAGACCCTGTGCCGCCTGAGCCTCGTGGCGCCGCGGCTGATCCACCGGGCCGGCTTCCACCCCACCGCCGTGCTCGGCGCCGTGGGGGCGGCGGTCGGCGTGGGCGCAGCCCTCGGCCTGGATCGACGCCAGATCGTCGATGCGCTGGGCATCGCCGGCAGCATGGCGTCGGGGATCATCGAGTATCTCGCCGAGGGCGCCTGGACCAAGCGCCTGCATCCCGGCTGGGCGGCGCAAGCCGGGCTGCGCGCGGCCTTGCTGGCGAAGCACGGCTTCGTCGGCCCGCGCACCGTGATCGAGGGCACGCATGGGCTGTTCAACGCATTCGCGCATACGACGGCGGTGGACTACGACTCGCTGACCGAGGGCTTCGGTGAGCGCTGGCTGATCGAGACGCTGGCGTTCAAGCCCTATCCGTGCGGGACCATGACCCACCCCTACATCGACTGCGCGCGGCGCCTGGCCGCCCGCGGCGTCGCCCCAGGCGAGATCAGGGAGATGGTGTGCGAGGCAGGCGAAGGCACCGTTCACCGTCTGTGGGAGCCACTGGCCGACAAGCAGCGCCCGCCCAACGGCTACGCCGGCAAGTTCTCCCAGCCCTATTGCATCGCGCGCGCGTTCGTGCGGGGCAACGTGGGGCTCGACGCCTTCACCGACGAGGCGGTGCGCGACTCGCTCGTTCTGGAGCTGGCCCGCAAGGTGAGCTACGTCGTCGATCCGGCCAATCCCTATCCGCGCGCCTTCACCGGCCACATCCGCGTCGTGCTCAACGACGGCCGCGTCGTGGAGGAGCGCCAGCCGCACATCCGCGGCGGCGCGCAGGAGCCGCTGACGCGCGCGGAGATCGAGGAGAAGTTCCGCCTGTGCGGCCGCTACGGCGGCTGGGACGATGCCCGGATCGATGCCGCGGTAGCCCTTGCCCGGCGTCTGTTCGACGGCGAGAGCGATCTTGGTGTCCTGCGGGGGTGAGACGGTGAGCGGGACGGTGATCGGGGTCAGACCCCTCGCCTCGACCGTTCGGATTGAATCTCCATGGTGGAGGCGAGGGGTCTGACCCGCCCGCGAGGAGGAAACACATGACGGGAACGGATAAGGACCTTGCCGGCCGCGTGGCCGTCGTCACCGGCGGGGGGCGCAACATCGGCCAGGCCATCGCCCTGGCGCTGGCTGATGCAGGGACGAGCGTTGTCGTCAATGGGCGGAGCAACGCCGCAGCCGTGGACGGCGTGGTGCGCGAGATCGAGG
>DATMZP010000100.1:0-2852 GCA_035573595.1 Hyphomicrobiaceae bacterium | reverse complement strand
GGCGTTGATCTCGGCCACCGCCGCCCTGACGGTGCGCTCGTACCAGCGGCCGTAGGCGGCGCCGATGCCGGTGCGGTGCACCTGGAAGCCGAGCTTGAGGGGCTCCGAGGTCTGCGCCTCGGCGTAGCGCACGAAGCCGGGAGACAAGTGCATCGCGGTGGTGGCGAGGCCGGCGGCGCCGAGACCCTGGAGTGCAGTGCGGCGCGAGACGGCGATGCGTCTCGGCACGGTCGGCTTCGTCTTGTCATCGGTCATGGCAATATCCCCTTCTGCTGCGGCCCGGCCGGCATTCTGCGTGCGGTGCGGCCCAATCCCTGCGGAACCCCTGATCTGCGGCGTTGCTCCCTGCCGGATGATAATCCGGCGCCGGGAAAAATGCTCGCGGCCTCGCCTTGGAGCATGAGCGCCGCATCGACGATCAAGCCGCGCGCCAGGTAGTCGGCGGCGCGCCGGCGCCCCGCCTCCAGCGCCGCCTGGATGGCGGTGCGGGGCAGGTCGCCGACCGACACCGTGACAAGACGGTCACCGAGGTCGCTGTCCGGATCGAGATCTGAGGCCGGCCGGCGGACGACGGCCGGATGATCGATGTCGACCGCGTTGGCGATCAGGGTTGCCGCCACATCGGCCGTGGCCGCGCCGGCCGCCAGCACGGTGACGGAATCGGCAATGCCGAGCGAGAAGGAGCGGCCCCGCGCGCCAGAAGTGGCGATGCCGCCGATGCCGTCGCCGTGATCGATATGCACACGCCCGTTAAGGCTTGGCACCGGACCTTGGCCGAAGGCTCCGGCCACGCCAATGTCGAGGGCCGTGCCGGGCGCGCAGTAGACGGCAATGTCTCCGCCGTCGTTGACATAGGCGCGCTCCAGCTCTGCGACCTCGCGCATGACAGCCAGAAGCTCGTCGGCCACCGCTCCGGCCACGGCGGCCATGGGAGTGACGAACACGTCGGCGAATGGGAGGCAGGCGTCCGCCATGCGGCGGCCAACGGCGCTGCGAGGAAGCAGGGCCTCGAAGTTTGCGCGGGAGGAGGCCACGGGGTCCCCTCCCCCCTTGTGGGGGAGGGATAGGGGTGGGGGGAGTCCCCAACTTCGGAGATCGGGATTCCCCCCACCCCTGACCCCTCCCCACAAGGGGGAGGGGAATCCCGCCCCGACCGGCGCCTTCAGCTGCGGCAGCTCGCGGCACAGCTCCGGCAGGATATGGCCGAAGCGTCCGGCCGCGGCCCGGTAGGCAGCCTCGACCGCATCGGCTTCTCCCCAGGCGCGCAGCACCACGTCGATGGGGCCGTGCGACAGGTGCAGCCGGCCGCCCGACAGCTCTCGAACCTGCGGCCGGTCGGCGAACATCGGATCAATCTCCAAGCCGGCCGAGAAGCGCGAGGAGCTGCTTCGCCTCCTCGCTGGTGAAGGGGCGCAGCGTCTCGCGCGAGACCTCGGCGGCGACCGCCTTCATGCGCAGCGTCGCCTTGCGGCCGGCGTCCGTCAACTCCACCATCACCAGCCGCCCGTCGTTGGGGGCGGGCGACTGGCCGACATAGCCCTGCTTGGCCAGCCGGTTGATCACGCCCCAGATCGTGGCCGGGTCCATGGCCGTCAGCCGGCCCAGCTCGATCTGCGAGACCCGGCCGGCGTCGTGGAGCTTGGCCAGCGCCGCGAACTGCGTGGGCGTGACGCCGAACCCGCCCATCACCGCGTTGAAGATGCCGGTCGCCTTCTGGTGTGCCCGGCGCAGCACGAAGCCGATCTGGGCCTCCAGGCGGTAGCCGGTTGGATCGTCGAGCCGCCGCGGTGGCCCGTTACGCTTTGCTGTGGCCGAGGTCATCGCTTCGCTCCGGTGCCGGGCTCGAAAGGCCCTGGCTTGAATGGGCCAGGCTCGAATGGCCAAGGATTGTCTTCGCGCCACGTCTCGATGCGCGCGTCGGGCGCGACCGAGGTCAGGATCTCGGCGATGGATACGGCATCGCCGACATGCCCGCCAAGCCGCTCGTAGAGGGCGGCCGGCAAAGTGAACTCGATGGGCGCCACCAGGGCGGGCGTGGGCACGTAGCCGAAGGAGCCGCCCGGCATGCGAGCCACGTCCACCATCGCTGTGATGCCGCCGCCCGGCCAGACATAGACCGGCGCGCCGCCCATGGTGACGCGGGTCTCGCCGGCCGCCACCGAGCGGGTCAACAGCACCGGGTTCTCCGTCACGCCGGCGCGCAGCGAGCCGCCGGCGCCGGCCACGAATAGGACAGTGCATAGGGACGGCTCGCAGTTCTCGCCGATGCGGTCCACCACCCGGCGCACGGCCTCCGGCATCTCGGCGGGGACCGGCACCAGCTTCTCGTCCAGCACGCAGTAGAGGGCGTCCTCGCCGGTGGTCGAGGTCATGAGCAGGCGCAATCCGGGCCAGGCGAGCTTGGAATCGATCCGCTGGACGATCTGCAGCGGGTCGGTGATGTCGGTGCCGCCCCAGCCGAGGCCGGGGCTGGCAACCTGGAAGTACCGGCCCGGCGTCGAGCGGCGTCCGCGCACGCGGATGCCGGCGGGCGGCATGTCGAGCACGCGGCCGGCCTGGTGCTCGGTGAGCACACCGGTGATGTGGTCGTCCACCACGATCACCTCGTCGACGTGGCCTAGCCATTGCCTGGCGAAGATGCCGACCGCGGCCGATCCGCAGCCGACGCGCATGCGCCTCTCCGGCTGGCCGTCCACCAGCGGCGGGCGGCCCGCCTGCACCACCACCTCGTGGCCGCCGTCGATGGCGAGCGCCACCGGCGCGCCGGCGCAGAGCGCCAGCAGGGTCTCGCAGGTGACGGTGCCCTCCTTCTTGGATCCGCCGGTGAGATGCCTGACGCCGCCGATGGAGAG
>DATMZP010000099.1:0-5006 GCA_035573595.1 Hyphomicrobiaceae bacterium | reverse complement strand
TAGCGGTCCGAGGGAGTTGCGTCTACAGTGGGGGTGAACCCGTCGCGCAGCACAATCGACGGGCATCAGGAGGCTGGTGGTCGTCACCGGTCCGCAGCAAAGGCGGAGAAAAACAGGCGAATGAGGTGAGCCGTTTGGGTTAATTTATCCTCTTTCTCCTCTTGATCATCTTGAAGTGGGACGGGAGGACACCTATAATCAGCCCACGTCTGCAACTGGCGTTGTCGGAGCACGTGGCAGGCATGCACGTGCCGCGGTGGAGGCGTTTCATGGCGCTCTTGCGGAATATCGGCCCCGTCACCAGCATCGGGCCGGGCGCGACCCATACTTGGGAGTTCTGGTTTGGGATCGGTCTCGACGTTGGCGTGGCGCTGGTCACGCCAAACCTCCTGGAGTCCCAAATCAACACGGAGCTCACCATGCGCGAGCCTGGGGTGATTGCCGTCGCATCTGGCGGAGAGGGGGGGCCGCTCACACGCTACACGGTCCGCGTGCACAACAATGGCGCTACCTGGATGGACTACAACCTCAATATCGGGAACCTCCTATGACGGCCCTGCAGCGTGTGATTGTTATCATGGAGCAAGGACGCATCGTGGGGACGCAGATTGCCCCTGACGGTGTGCAACCCGGGACGACCCCATCGGACGCTAGCGCGCGTCTGCGCGCCGGACCGGGTCAAACGATGCACGAGGTGCACGTGGCAGTGCCTGCAGACCTTGCAAGCCCGGAAGCGCGTGACCGCTTCCACGCGATCCTCGCCAACGAAGTCTCCGCAAAAAAATAGGGTGCGGCGGAGGGGTCCCAGGGTGGGATGGTCCAGAGCCGTGGCCGGGGATGGGTCGAGGGCGTTGCAATCGCGCTAGGGCGGGGGCAGCCGTGACCGACGCCCAGCGGATTCCGTTTGACTTTGGAGCCGGGTTCCTGGCTCATAGCGGCTAGTGACGAACGGGGGATGCCACTGGCACCGACGACGGGGGATGATTTTTTATGTTCACGCGCAATCCAGCCACCGAGCCTGCGCCGATCGAGCCGCGCAAGCCGACGAGCGTCAACGCCGCTCCGACCACGCCCAGGCCGTCGCCGCTCCGCTCCGGGTCCTCGGAGGGCGGCAAGTCCATCATCAGCAACGACCTCAAGATCATCGGCCAGGGTCTCAAGATCATCAGCCGCGGAACACTGCAGGTTGACGGCGAGGTCGAGGGCGACGTGGCCGGCGCCGAGGTCATCATCGGCGAGCAAGGCCGCGTGACGGGCACGGTGGCCGCCGAGCGGGTGATCGTCCGCGGCCGCACCTCCGGTGTGATCCGCGCCATGACCGTGGCACTGCAGGCATCGGCGCGCGTGGAGGGCGATATCCACCACATGTCGCTGGCCATCGAGCAGGGCGCAGAGTTCGACGGCCGCTGCCGTCGTCCGGCCAGTGCCGCGGAGCTGCAGGTCGACCTGGACGGCAACGGCTAGATCAGGCCGAAGGCCCGCGACGGCAAGCCACTGCGCTGAGGGCGAACTGGGCGCTGAGGGCGAACTGGAGCGCCGCGAGCGCACTCGACGGCGTGTGATTGCTCGCGTGGTAGCCGCGCCGGTGGTGGCAACGATCCCCCGTTGCCCGGTGCGCGACCTCCAGTTGCCGAGCCGACAAGTCTTGCCCCACAAAGGACCGCCACTCCCGGCGCCAAGCCGCCGGGCCGGCCTCCCGGCCGTCAGCCTCCCAACAAACGGCCTCTCAGCAATCAACCTCCCAACACCTGGGCGCCGTCGCCGCCGATCCTGAGGCATGTCAGGCGGTTGGTGGCGAACGCGCCGGTGTCGATATTGATCCGATTGCGCTGCAGGTCCGGAGCTGCCACGGGCGTGTGCCCGTGGACGACGATGAAATCGAAGTCGCCCTTGTACTGCAGGAACTCCTGGCGAATGCCCAGGAGGTCGGAGACCCTCTGGTCCTCCAGCCTCACGCCCGGCCTGATGCCGCCGTGGACCGCCAGATAGGCGCCCGCCCGCATGTAGGCCCCGGTCTGCTCGTAGAACCTGAGGTGCTCGGGCGGGATCTTCTCAAGCAGGCCGCGCCGCACGTCCTGCGCCGACACCAGGCGGGTCAGCAGACGGGGCGGCAGACCGTAGGACATCATCGTCGCCGTCCCCCCGACCGCGCGCCACAGCCCGAGGCAGTCGTCGTGGCCGTCGAGGAGGTCGAGCAGCATCTGCTCGTGGTTGCCGCGCAGGAAGATGGCGCGGGTCTCGCGGCCTCGGGCAATCAGCCGCGAGATGACGCCGGCGGATTCCGATCCACGGTCTATATAGTCACCCAGGTAGATCTCTGCGGTCTGCCCGGCTCCGAGTCGGGCCTTGTCCTCGTCGATCCGCCGTTGCACGTCGAGGAGCAGATCCAGACGTCCGTGAATGTCCCCGACCACGTACAGCGTGTACCCATCAGGCGCCGGGGGATAGCGCGCATCGTCATAGTCCTGCAGCGATGCAACTGCCGCACCCATCGTCCCGCGACTCCAATGCAACATTCGCAACCGCGTAATGGTAGCTCGCGATTGCGTACGGATAATGGCGGCACGTTTCTGCGTCGCGCGCCAAGCGCGCGTAGCATGCGCCAACAGCAGGTGAAGCGTGTGATACGCAGCGCCGCGCAGGCTGTAAAGCCCGTCCCGAACCGGCACCTTGCCCACCAGCCTGCCTAGCCTCAAAGCGCACAATCTGACGGCTGTGTGCGCACGCCTGGAGGCTTCGGCCGCGCGCGACCGGGCAGCCTTTGCGGCATTGACCGAGGCCCGGCTGATGACCGTCCGCAGGCGCGACCCAGCGCCGGCGCCGAGCCGTGCAGGCTGCCCCGTTCTTTTGCCCAGGCAGGCGTGGTCGCCATGGCTGGGATATGATGGCAGACGCTCGGCCACTTGCAGTCCCCGGTTTGGGCCTGACCCCTGAGGAAATCTCGATGTCAGAAAATTCGACCGACGTGGTTACCGCGCGCAGCCCGCCCTGCAGCCCCAATTCGTTGCGACAGGGTTAGACGACAGTTCGATGCAGGATAACGGGACCGTCTTCGGTCTATCCCAGTCTAGGGTCGGCGGATCCAAGTAATTCTAAAGGTATTGGGTCACCAGACGGTGAATTCGACTTCACGAGCCGGCGAGATCGTGAAAATGCGGTGCAGCGTTGCCTCCGGGGCACAGGATTCCGATTGCCGCAACCATGCCCCATCCCGAGCATTGCAGCGGGCGGAGCTTTGGCCGACAGTGGACGGACTCAGATGGTCCCGAGACCCACGCCATGCGAACCAAACGCTTGTGGCTGCTCGCGCTCCTCGCCTGCGGCGCCGTCGGCGGGCTGGCCTCTAGTGCGGCGGCTCAGCCAATTGGGGTCGATCCCAACCGCGACTGCCAGGTCCTGGTGACCTGCTCCTTCACCCGCGGTGGGCTTTATCGCGGCTGTCTCTCGTCCTACACCTGCCGCGTCTGCAGCCTGGTTGCGACGCGCTGCCGGCTCGATCCGGGCAGCCGCGTCTGCCAGCAGATGCGCTGCACCTGGGGCTGAAGCGACCTTCGGGGGACTGGGCACATCGCACTGACCACCAGGGACCTGCGGCCACCGGGGACCTGCGCAATCCGGCTCCCCGACCTTGAAATCCGATCCCTGAAAGAAGCCTACTCGGGGCCGACCAGCGTCTTGACCTCCTGGGCCAGCACGGCGCGCTCCGCCGTGACCCGCTCCAGCAGCAGCCGCAGCGGCCCCGCCACGTGGGTGATCTGGCGCGCCTGTTTGTCGAACAGCTTGCTGCCCTCGGTCGCGACCGGGCCCATCTCGCTCAAAACCGCCAGGGCTTCCTTGTCGGCCTCGCCGATCTGCTGGAAGCTGCTGAGCGCGACGTAGGCGTTCCTCAGGTACTCCCGCGAGTCCCCGTCCACCTCCGTTCTGATGCAGTGCTGCAGGACATTGCGGATGCTCTCCTTGGAATGGGCCAGCTCGGTCAGGTCGCGGACCACCGAATTGGAGGGCTGGCCCAGGACGGCCACATACATTTCCAGCACTTCGCGCGGATCGAATTCCGGTTTGGCCATGTGCAAGCCGCAAGACGCCTTTGGTTCAACCCGCGCACCCGCCAAGCCGCCGCGCGCGCCTATTCTGCCGCCATCTGGACGGCCGGCTGCGTCGACAGCCGCTGGCGCACGAGATCGATGTGGAGCCGCAGGTCATAGAGCTCGTTCGTAAAGTACAGCGGAACGCGGATGCGCCTGACCGCCCCGTCGATGCGCTCCAGCTCCGCCTGGTGCGCGGCAACGTCGAGCTTGGCGCCGCGGGTGTCAAGGTTCCTCTCCAGCGTTTTCAGCTGGCTGTACCAGTAGAACAGCCTGCGCCGGACTGCCCAGGCGTACAGCGGCGGCAGCGCCCTGGTGATCGGAACGAGGAGGGCAGCGAGCGGGAGCACCACGAGGAGCAGCTGCCCGGCGTAGCTGCTGATGAAGGCGGTGAAGGAGAACGGCATGCCCAGGCGGGTGCTGACAGGGGCGAGATTGCGCAGCAGTATCGGGAGCTCGCCCGACTTGTACACCGCCCGCGCCTCCTTGGAGACCTGGAACTCGGGGTCGTCCGCCGACGGAAACAGGCCGGCGCGGTGGAAGAGCACGGGGTCGCCAACCTTGTCGAACCCGGACTTGGGGTTGTTGAGGACGGCCTGCGTCAGCAGGCTCACCAGCGTCGGGTGCAGGTCCTTGCGCACCACCAGCGCGACCGAGGTGGCGAGCAGGGTGATGTTCTCGGAGGGGACCACCTCCTCGAAGTCCACCGAGCCCTTGTTCAGCACCACCTTCGTCAGGGCCGGGAAGCGGTTGTCGTAGGCCTCGGCCTCGGCCGAGAAGTCCATCAGACGAATGTTCTTGACCCGCAGGAGCTTCTGGATCGCCGGCGCATCGGCCGGTTCGATCATGATGGCCGCATCGGCGCGGCCGTCCAGCAGCGGAGCGGCATCCTCGGGGAGATTCTCGCGGATCAGGTTCGGG
>DATMZP010000098.1:0-4880 GCA_035573595.1 Hyphomicrobiaceae bacterium | reverse complement strand
TGGCGCCCGCATCCGTCAGGGCCGCCATGGCGCGGTCCACCAGCGGCTGGATGCCGGCGTTGCAGGGGTTCATGGTGGAGTGGCCGTTGGCCACCCCCACGATCGGCTTGTCGAAGTCCTGGTCCTTGAAGCCGACGGCGCGCAGCATGGCGCGGTTCGGCGAGCGGGCGACGCCGCCCGTGATGAGATGGGAACGCCAGTTCAGCTTCTTGGTCATGGGATTCCTCCCCCAGGGGCCCTTCTTGCGCGACGCGGGGCCTCCTCTGTGGTGGATGGAGCCCCCGGCCGTCAAGTGGCGATCAGGCGAAGCTGCAATGCCCGGCGGCCCCGGCGGCGAGGGGTGCGCCATCCACGCCCCCGTCGCAGCAAACGACGCCGATATTGTATCGGCAGCTTCGTGGCACTGGGGAAAGCGGCCGGGCGCGAGCGCCCGGCTTTCCTGCAGCATGCTTTCGGCCGCGTTACCCGCCGCGCCGGCGCGCGTCGGGACCGCCTCGCCGCGCCGGCATGGCGGGGGGCTTTGGTGCGCGAGTTCCGACGGGGCCGACGGCCCATGCCGATCTCGCTGGCTCAACCTTGCACGGAGGCCGCAGCTAGCTTCCTGAGGCCCGGCACCTGGTCCGCCCAATGGATGACCTGCAGGTCGCCCGCGTGCGATTCGACGATGGCGGTGCAGCTTTCCACCCAGTCGCCGCAATTGAGGTAATGGACGCCCTCGAACAGCCGGTCCGCGGCATGGTGGATGTGGCCGCAGATGATGCCGTCGGCGGCCCGGCGCCGGGCCTCCGCCGCCACCGCCTCCTCGAACGCGCCGATGAAGGCCATCGCCTTCTTGACGCGGTTCTTGAGGCAGGCTGACAGCGACCAGTAGCCGAGGCCGAGGTGGCGCCGCGCCCAGTTGAGGGGGTTGTTGAGCCACAGCGCCAGCTCGTAGCCGCGGTCGCCGAGCAGGGCGAGCCATTTGGCGGTGCGCACCACCATGTCGAACTCGTCGCCGTGCATGACGACGTAGCGGCCCCCCCGGGCGGTGACGTGCACATGGTCGCGGTGGATCTCGACGCCGCCGAACTGCATGCCAGCGTAGTCGCGCAGGCCTTCGTCGTGGTTACCGGGTATGAGGATGAGCCGGGTGCCCTTGCGCACCTTGCGCATCAATTTCTGCAGCACGTCGTTGTGGCTCTGCGGCCAGACCGGACCGCGCCGCACGCGCCAGAAATCGATGATGTCGCCCACCAGGTAGACGACATCTGCCTCGCAGCAGCGCAACAGGTCGAGCAGCCGCTCGGCCTGGGCGGTGCGGGTGCCCAGATGCACGTCGGAGATGAACAGGGTGCGCACATGGAATTCGGCGGGAGGGTCGACGGGTCCCTTGCCGGAACGATCGTCAGCGAGGGAATCATTGGCGTCTTTCATGGCCCTCGCACATAAGGCGGTTCAGGTTGCAGGCGTGTGACACGGCGGCGCCCACGGCCGGCCGACCGCCGCTTCTGTGGAAAACTGCTACCTGGCCCTCGGAGTCTGTGGCTGAAACGAAACGAGCCTATCCGCTTCGCAATGCCTGACCGGTGTCGGGCGCCTGAACTCAAAGGGAAGCCGCACGGTCCCCTCTCCCCGCTTGCGGGGAGAGGGAGTCCGGCGCGGCTCACCTCTCTGCCGTCACGTCCCGCCCACGCACACATCGTTTCGTCATCAAGGGTCGGCGCAGCCGGTGGTCGGCTGACGCCATAACCCCGGCCCGGCGGCGGCCCGCAGGGTCGGCCGCCAAGCCTTCCTTTGGCCCCAACTTGCGTGCAATCTCGCCACGTCCACTCGCGTCGCGCAGGGGCTGACGGTCGAGGAGGGGGTGGCCAATGTTGAGACCGGTCGTAGCGGTTGTCTGCCTGGTGTCGGCGGGCCTGATCGCCATCTACACCCACTACTCCCGCGGCAGCGGCGAGCCGGTCTACACGGTAACGGCGCGTGCCCCTGATCCGGTGCCGGCCGCGCCATCGACACCGTCGGCGGCCTACAGGCCCATCGACCCCACCGACCACGCCGCGCTGGCGCGTGCGCTGCAGCGCGAGCTGAAGCGCGTCGGCTGCTACCAGGGCGAGATCACGGGGGCGTGGACCACCTCGAGCCGGATGGCGATGAAGACCTTCAACGAGCGCGTCAACGCCACCCTGCCGGTCGACAACCCAGATCCTGTCCTGCTCAGCCTAGTGCAGGGCCACCGCGACCGCGCGTGCGGCGCTGCGTGCCCGGCGGGGCAGACCGCAGTCGAGGGCGGCGCCTGCCTCCCGTCGGCCGTGGCCGCCAAGGCCGTCAAGACAGCGCCGGAGGTCAGGCCCGAGGCGGACAAGCCCGGCGATGCGCTGCCCGCAGCCGGAGCAGCGGCAGCAGGGACGGCGGCAGCCGTGGCCCTGGCTGCGACTGGCAAGACGGACCCGGGCAAGACCGACCCGGGCAAGACGGACGCGAAGCGGCCGTCGCCGGAAGCGAAGACGCCGCCGGGCGCCGCTCGTCCTGCAGCGGCGGGCGGCCCTGGTGCCCTGAGTGCCCCGACTGCCCCGACGGGCGGACCGGTGCCGCCGGAGGGGATGGCACGCGACGGCAAGCCGCGCCGCACCGCCGAGGCCCCTCCCCCGCGCCCGCCCAAGATCGTGCGCGACTTCCTCAAGGCGCTGGGATTTAAGTAGGTGGGTCTGACCCGGGTCTGACCCTGCGGGTCTGACCTCACCCCATTGGCCGCCAGCGCGGCCTTCACCACCTCGGCCAGAACGCCGCCACGACCAGCACGAGGACAAGTGCGACGACCGTCGTCAGCCCGCCGACGATCGGCGCGGCAAAGACCTCGACGGCGAGCACCAGCGTGCCGGCGATGCCGCCCAGGAGCAGTACGTTGAACAGCCAGTCTGGAAACGCGTTCTGCATTTCTTCCTCCCTTTGCGCCCCCGCTTCGCACATTAGACTTTAGTATAAGTGCGGGGATATGCCAGGGGGTCGTCTAGCACCTGCGAACGCCGGACAATCTGACAGCGTCCGATGCTGCCGGATGAGGAAATGCGCCGCCGCGACGGAGCCGCGACACCGGGCGCAACAGGGCGTCGCCGGCCCATATGCACCGGTCCAGCGCGGTCGGAAGGGCATCGGTGCAAGGCCGCTTCGCCAGCCTTGCACTGATGCGCTTCTACGCCACCGCGTCCGGGCGGGCTGCGATCTTGAGCGCAAACGCGAAGTCCAGCGCCAGCTCCTTCAGTGCCTCGAAGCGGCCGGAGGCGCCGCCGTGGCCGGCCTCCATGTTGGTCCTGAGCAGGATCAAGCTGTCGCTCGTGTTGCGCGCCCTGAGCCGCGCGATCCACTTGGCGGGCTCCCAGTAGGTCACGCGCGGGTCCGTCAGGCCGCCGTAGGCCAGGATGTGCGGGTAGGGCCTGGCGCCTACGTTGTCATAGGGCGAGTACGACCGGATGATGTCGAAGTCCTGCTTGGACTCGATCGGGTTGCCCCACTCGGGCCATTCGGGCGGCGTCAGCGGCAGGGAGCCGTCCAGCATGGTGTTGAGCACGTCCACGAACGGCACGTCGGCAATGATGCCAAGGAACAGATCGGGCGCCATGTTGGCGACCACGCCCATCAGCATGCCCCCGGCCGACCCACCATTGGCGACGATGCACCCGCGGCTGGTGTAGCCGAGCTCAGCCAGATGCTGGCCGGCGGCGATGAAGTCGGTGAAGGTGTTCACCTTGCTCTTGTGCTTTCCGCCCGTGTACCAGCGGTAGCCCTTGTCCTTGCCGCCGCGCACATGCGCGATGGCCATGACGACGCCGCGGTCCACCAGCGACAGCCAGCTGGTGGAGAACGAGGCCGGGATGGCGATGCCGTAGGCGCCGTAGCCATAGAGCAGCAGCGGTGCCGACCCATCCAGGGCGGTGCCCTTTCTGTAGAGCACCGAAACCGGCACAGTCTCCCCGTCGGGCGCCGGAGCGTTGAGCCGGCGCGTCACGTAGTCGGCCGGGTTGTGGCCGCTCGGCACCTCCTGGGTCTTGCGCAGGGTGCGGGTGCGAGTGCGCATGTCGTAATCGTAGACCTGCACCGGCGTGGTCATCGACGAATACGTGAAGCGCAGCGTCGCCGTGTCGAACTCGTAGCCCGAGGACATGCCGAGCGAGTACGCCTCCTCATCGAAGGCGATGGCGTGCTCGCTGCCGCTCTCAAGCCCCCGCACGACGATGCGCGGCAGCCCGTCCTCGCGCTCCAGCCGCACCAGATGGTCGGCGTAGGCGACGATGTCGAGGATCAGCCGCCCCGGCCGGTGCGCGACGATCTCGCGCCAGCTCGCCGGGCCCGGATCGGCCAGCGGCGCCTCGCAGATCCTGAAGTCCTCCGCACCGCCGGAGTTGGTGAGCACGATCAGCCGGTCGCCGTGGTGATCGACGGCATACTCGTGGCCGTGCTGACGCCGCGCCACCACGCGGAGGGCGCTCTCGGGCTTGTCGGAGTCGATCAGGTAGATCTCGCTCGTCTGGTGGTCATGGGCGTCCACCAGGATGAACCGGCCCGACTGGGTCTCATCCACGCTCACGTAGAAGCCGCGGTCGGCCTCCTCGTAGACCAGCGCGTCGTCCTCGGCCGGCGTGCCGACCCGATGCCGGCAGACGGCGAGCGGGCGGTGGTGCTCGTCGAGGCGGACGTAGAACAGCGTCGCGCTGTCCCGCGCCCAGACCAGCGAGCCGCGCGTGTCGGGGATCGCCTCGGGCAGGTCGTGCCCCGTGGCGAGATCGCGGATGCGCACCGTGTAGAGCTCGGAGCCCTTGTCGTCGACGGCGTAGGCCAGCAGCCGGTGGTCGGGGCTGTGGACGGCGGCGCCCAGCTGCCAGTAGGCCTTGCCCTCGGCCTCCTTG
>DATMZP010000097.1:0-3130 GCA_035573595.1 Hyphomicrobiaceae bacterium | reverse complement strand
CCCTCCTGGGTCGGCTTGTTGTAGTAGCCGGTGGAATGCAGCACGGCGTCCGCGCCCACCTTCCTGGCGTGGCGCGTGAAGTCGATGGCCTCCTCGGTGGAGTTGGAGCCGGCGCCGGCGATCACCGGCACGCGCTTGGCCGCCACCTCCACGCACAGCTCCACCACCCGCTTGTGCTCCTCATGGCTGAGCGTCGGACTCTCGCCGGTGGTGCCTACCGGCACGAGCCCGTGGGTGCCCTCGGCGATCTGCCATTCGACCAGGCGCCGGAACGCCTCCTCATCGACGCTGCCGCCGCGAAACGGCGTGATCAGTGCCGTAAACGAACCCCTGAACGTGGGTTGCATTGGGGGTTGCTCCCGATTCTCGGCCTCTTGACCCAGCACTGCTTAACCAGTTCGGCTTAACCAGCACTGTGGTACGCCCCCTGAGCTTGAACGAGGGTGCGCCCCTTGGTAACGTGTGCGTAACCCGCCGCACCAGACAATAGCAAAACATGCGGCGTGGTTGCGCAAGCACTATGCCGCCGGAGGGGAGGCCCGGCAAGCGTAGCCATCCCCCCTGTGCACGGTGATGCACCGGTCATGCCGACGCCGCTTTAGCGGGGTCTGTGGCGCCTTTGCGACTGCGCCGCGAGCCTCTGGGTCCAGGCGCCTCCGGGCGACAACACGATGGGATGCGATGCGACCTCAGTTGAAGCTTATTGCGGGATGCGTTCTGACCGCAATGCTCGGCCTGGCGCCGGCGCTCGCGCAGCCCAACGCCGACAAGACTGATAACAAGACTGACAGGGAGCCTGCCGCAAAGGCGAAGCCGGCATCCAAGGCGGCTGCCGCGAAGCAGAAGGCGGGATCGAAGGCGCCGGCAGCCCAGTCGGCAGCCCAGCCGAGTGCTGCAGCGGCCTCCGGAGCCAAGCCGAAGAAGGAGGGTCAAGCCGCCGCGGCGGCCGAGCCCAAGCCCGCCTCGTCCGCCGGCCGCAGCGCAACGCCCCGCCCCTCGGCCCAGGAGGTCGAGCACACGGCCCGCTATGACGCCGCCACCGCCCAGGTCCGCAACTACGCGCTCGCCAGCGCCGACGGCGACAAGATCCGCGAGGCCGTGGAGGCCGCCTCCGCCGGCGGCGTGACCAAGGCCAAGGCCCTGCGCGACCAGGTGCGCGATCCCGTCGGCCGCAAGCTCATCGACTGGTACATCTACCGCGCCGGCTATGGCACCGCGGCGGAGGTGCGCGCCTTCCTGGCCGAGAACCCGGCCTGGCCCGACCGCGCCCTGCTCGTGCGCCGCGCCGAGGAGGACCTGTTCGGGAGCGACGCCCGCCCGGCCGAGGTGAAGGCGTTCTTCGCCCAGTCCCCGCCGGCCACGGCGGTTGGGCTCGCGGCGCTGGCCGCCGCCCTGGCCGCCGACAAGGACGACATGAGCGCCAAGGCGCTGGCCGCAAAGCTGTGGGCCGAGTACGACATTCCCTCGCGCTACGAAGCGGACATCGTGAAGCGCCTCGGCGGCCTGCTGACCGAGGCCGATCACAGGCGCCGCCTCGACCGCCTCCTCATGAGCGACAGCCGCTGGGCCGACGAGCGCAACGAGCGCGCCGCCGCCATCCGGCGCGTCATCGCCCGTCTGTCGGAGCCGGAGCGGAAGAAGGCGGAAGCGCGGCTCGCCGTGTTCCTGCGCAAGAAGGATTCGCACCAGCTCATCGCGAAGCTGCCTAAAGAGGCGCTGGAGAAGGAGTGGGGTCTCGCGTTCCAGAGGGCGCAAGCCCTGCGCCGCCAGAACAAGGACGCGGAGGCCTGGAAGATCCTGCTGTCCGAGCCGGAGGCGACGCTGCCCGTCCGCCCCGACGGCTGGTGGGAGGAGCGGCGCGCCAACGCCTACGAGGCGCTGAGCGCAGGCCAGCCCAGGACTGCCTACGAGCTGGTGCGCAACCCCGGCCCACTCAGCGTCAACGCCCAGAACGATGCGGCCTTCATGGCCGGCTGGCTGGCGCTGCGCCACCTCAACAACCCCCAGCAGGCGCTCGTCCACTTCCAGGTGCTGGCGCAGTCGGCCGACGGCCCCTTGAGCCGTTCCAAGGCGCACTACTGGCTCGGGCGCACCTACGAGGCGCTGGGCGACCGCGGCAGGGCCAACGAGAGCTATCTCAAGGCGTCGCTGCAGATCGACACCTTCCACGGCCAGCTCGCCCGCCTGAAGCTGGATCCGAAGGCGAGCGCGCTCAAGGTCGACGCTCCGGTGGCGCCGACGCGGGCGGAGATCGCGCGCTTCAACGGGCTCGATGTGGTGCAGGCCGCCATCATCGCCCACAAGGCGGGGCTCGACCGCAGCCTCGTGCGCGCCTTCCTGATCCAGACGCGCGTGCATATGGCGACCGAGGCCGAGGTGGCCATGCTGGCCCATCTCGCCGAGGAGCTGGGCGACACGCAGATGTCGGTTCGCATCGGCAAGTACGGCGTCGCCCAGGGCTTCAACGTGATCTACTACGCCTACCCGGTGCACCGCCTGCCGGCCTACACGCCGCTGCGGCGGCCGCCGGAGACAGCACTGATCCTGGCGGTGGCGCGGCAGGAGAGCGAGTTCAACATGGCGACGCTCTCGGGCGCCGGTGCGCGCGGCATCCTTCAGGTGATGCCAGTGACGGCCAAGCACGTCTGCCGCGACTACAAGCTCAAATGCGATATCCCGCGCCTGATGAAGGACGCGGCCTACAACACCATGCTGGGCAGCGCCTACATCGGCGACCGCATGGAGGAGTTCCGCGGCTCTTATGTGCTGGCGATCGCCGGCTACAACGCCGGGCCGGGCCGGGCGCGCGAGTGGATCGAGGAGTTCGGCGACCCGCGCGACCCCAAGGTGGACCCGATCGACTGGATCCACCGCATCCCGTTCCAGGAGACGCGCGAGTACGTGCAGAAGGTGCTCTCCAACCTGCAGATCTACCGCGCCAGGCTCGGGGAGGAGGAGACCGCGGTGCGCATCAACGCCGACCTGCGCCGGGTTGCGTCAAGTCCCGACGCGAGGGGCGCCATCTCGGCCTCAGCGGATTAGCGAGAGCGGCAGTCGGCAGTCGGGGCTTCGGCAGTCGCAAGAGGCTGCCGGTTGCGACTGCCGACCCTCGACTGCCGAAATCGCACCG
>DATMZP010000096.1:0-2036 GCA_035573595.1 Hyphomicrobiaceae bacterium | reverse complement strand
GAATGGGAGGGCCGCGACCGCTTCCTGCTGTCCATCGGCCACTACGCCATCGCCCTCTACGCCGCCCTCATCGAGGCCCGCATCATCCCCGAGGACGAGCTGGAGAGCTACGGCTCCGACGACAGCCGCCTGCCCATGTCGAGCATGGCCTCCTATACGCCCGGCGTCGAAATCTCCGGCGGCTCGCTCGGCCATGGACTCGGCATCGCCGTGGGCATGGCCCTGGCGCTCAAGAGCAAGAAGTCGAAGTCGTTCGTCTATAATCTCCTGTCGGACGGCGAGCTGGACGAGGGCCACACCTGGGAAGCGGCCATGTCGGCCGGCAGCTACAAGCTCGACCATCTCATCGCCATCGTCGACGTCAACAACCAGCAGGCCGACGGCCCCTCCACCGAAATCCTCAACTTCGAGCCACTGGCGCCGAAGTTCGAGGCCTTCGGCTGGTACACGCAACGCATCGACGGCAACGACATCGAGGCGGTGGCGGCGGCCTTCGACAAGGCCCGCGGCCTCACCGAGCCGAAGCCCCGCGTGGTCATCTGCGACACCAGGATGGGCAAGGGCATTCCCTTCCTGGAGGAGCGCGAGAGGAACCATTTCCTGCGGGTCGAACCGGACGAATGGCAGAAGGCGCTGGCGATACTGGATGCGGGGAGGGGCCAATGAGACGCTCGAAATATACGCGCCCGACACGGCTCACCGAGCAGGGCGAGGGCGGCCAGAAGGGCGCCTCGCGCCTCACCACCTCGGCCATGATCGCCTCGCTGGCGGCCCCCGGCCAGCGCACCCGCGCCGCCCCCTTCGGCCAGGCGCTGGCCAAGCTGGCCGAGACGCGGCCCGACATCGTCGGCCTCACCGCCGACCTTGGCAAGTACACCGACCTGCACATCTTCGCCAAGGCCCATTCCGACCGCTCCTACCAGATGGGCATGGCCGAGCAGCTGCTCATGGCGGCCGCCGCCGGCATGGCGCGCGAGGGCTTGCTGCCCTTCGCCACCACCTATGCCGTGTTCGCGGCGCGGCGCGCCTACGACTTCATCTGTTTGGCCATCGCCGAGGAGAACCTCAATGTCAAGATCGCCTGCGCCCTGCCGGGCCTGACCACCGGCTACGGGCCGAGCCACCAGGCCACCGAGGACATCGCCATGTTCCGCGGCATGCCGAACCTGACCATCATCGACCCCTGCGACGCGCACGAGATCGAGCAGATCGTGCCGGCCATCGCCGCCTATGACGGGCCGGTCTACATGCGCCTGCTGCGCGGCAACGTTCCGCTGGTGCTGGACGAGTACGACTATACGTTCGAGCTGGGCAAGGCCAAGATGATCCGCGACGGCAAGGACGCCCTGATCATCTCCACCGGGTTCATGACCATGCGCGCGCTGGAGGCGGTGGAAACCTTGCGCGCCGACCGCGTCGATGCCGGCGTGCTGCACGTGCCCACCATCAAGCCGCTGGACGAGGCCACCATCCTCAAGGAAGCCGGGCGCGCCGGCCGCATGGTGGTGGTGGCCGAGAACCACACCATGATCGGCGGCCTGGGCGAGGCCGTCGCCGGGCTGCTGCTGCGCTCCGGCATCACCCCGACCTTCCGCCAGATCGCCCTGCCCGACGAGTTCCTCGACGCCGGCGCGCTGCCGACCCTGCACGAACGCTACGGCATCTCTACCGAGGCCATGGTCCGCAGCATCAAGGCCTGGCAGGCGCAGTAGCGGGGCAGTCGGGCGGATACGTCGCGCATGTTCTGCTTCGTCGCGACATGCGCCGACAGCCGGTGCGGGCCATGGCGGGCCGCACTGCAATGCTGGAAGAGGGAGGACACTATGGCAGATGGGCGGTCAGCTTCCGGCAAATCAGCTTCAGGGCGATCAGCTTCGCCGCAGCTCAGCCGACGTCGGCTTTTGGCGGGGGCCGCGGCGGTGCCCTTGTGCGGCATCCTCACCCACGGCGCCCGCGGGGCCGAGTTCGAGTACAAGCTGGCCACGGGCCAGGACCCGACCCATCCGGTCAACATCCGCGCGGCGGAGGCGCTGAAC
>DATMZP010000095.1:0-5802 GCA_035573595.1 Hyphomicrobiaceae bacterium | reverse complement strand
CGCGGATACGACGCGGCCATTGCCATGTACCACGACCAGGCCCTGATCCCGCTCAAGACGCTCGCCTTCGACCGGGGTGTCAATGTCACCCTCGGCCTGCCGTTCGTTCGCACCTCGCCCGATCACGGCACCGCCTATGCCCTCGCGGGCACCGGGCGGGCGAGGCCCGACAGCCTGATCGCGGCGCTGCAGCTGGCCACGGAGCTGGGGCAGCGGAGAAGAGCGGGAGTAGGGAGTAGGGAGTAGGGATGCAAATGCACTCTCTTTCCCTAATCCCTAATCCCTATTCCCCATTCCCTACTCCCCCATTCCCCCTTCACCCCGAGACGAAGCACATGACCGCCGATACGACACCCGACGGCCTGCCTCCTCTCGGCAGCGTGGTGCGTGAGCTGGGCCTCTCGGCCCGCAAGAGCCTCGGCCAGCACTTCATACTCGATCTCAACCTGACGCGACGCATTGCCCGCGCCGCCGGCCCGCTGGAGGGACGGACGATGGTGGAGGTCGGCCCGGGACCGGGCGGCCTCACGCGCGCCCTGCTCCTGGAAGGCGCCGAGCGGGTGATCGCGGTGGAGCGCGACGAGCGCTGCCGGCCGGCGCTGGATGCCATCGCGGCGCGCTATCCGGGCCGCCTGCAGGTGCACTATGCCGACGCCCTCGGCGCCGACTGGCGCGGCCTTGTCGCCGGCAGCGCCGGCCAGGGCATAGGCCGTGCCGTGATCGCCGCCAACCTCCCGTATAACGTGGCCACCGTGCTGCTGGCGGGCTGGCTGGAGAGCGATCCCTGGCCGCCCTGGTTCGCCCGCATGGCGCTGATGTTCCAGCGCGAGGTGGCCGAGCGCATCGTCGCCGCGCCATCGACTAAGGCCTACGGCCGGCTGGCGGTGCTGGCGCAATGGCGCACGCGCGCGCGCCTGGCGTTCACGCTCAAGCCCGAGGCCTTCACGCCGCCGCCGGCGGTCGCCTCCGCGGTGGTCGAGCTGACGCCCCTGGAGCGGCCACAGCCCGACTGCAGGGTGGCGACGCTCTCCAAGGTGACGGCCGCGGCCTTCGGTCAGCGCCGCAAGATGCTGCGCCAGAGCCTCAAGCCGCTGGTCAGCGACCCCGAGCCTCTCCTCTCGGCCGTCGGCCTCACGCCCACCGCACGCGGCGAGACGCTCTCGGTCCACGACTTCGCCCGGCTGGCCTACGCCCTGGAGCGCTGGCCGGTCCGCTGACCGACGGGATCGCGGCTCTCCGCCCGCGCTCCTGGCCCCCTGATAACTGGCCCCCTGATAAGTTGCAGCTCCTTCTCGATGTCCCGGCGGGGCACGAGCTTCTGGCGCGTCCGGCTGGCGGCGCGCAGCACGCTCTTCCACGCGCAACCGTGCACAACGGCCCACGACCAGGGTTGGGATTTTGACTTGAGCGCCCTCCCACGCAAAGCTTCCCGGAAACGGGGGCAAAGCGATTCGCGCCATGAGGGCGAGCTTCGAGCTGGAGGCTGTCGAGCTCCAGATCTACGGCGGGCCGGTGGCCGGCGTGGACGAGGCCGGGCGTGGCCCCCTCGCCGGGCCGGTGGTGGCCGCCGCCGTCGTCCTCGACCCCGGCAACATCCCCGACGGCATCGCCGATTCGAAGGTCCTGCCCCCCGACGTGCGGCGCGCCCTCTACCAGCAGATCCTCGCCACCTCGCAGGTGGGCGTGGGCGTCGCCGGCGTGGAGCGCATAGACACCGACAACATCCTCAACGCATCGCTGTGGGCCATGGCCGATGCCGTGGCACAGCTCCCCTCCCGCCCGAGGCTGGTGCTGATCGACGGCAACAAGCTGCCGCCCCGGCTCGGGTGCGAGAGCCGGGCCATCGTGCGCGGCGATGCCAAGTGCCTCTCCATCGCCGCCGCCTCCATCGTCGCCAAGGTCACGCGCGACACCATCATGGTCGAGCTGGCCCGCGCCTTCCCCGACTACGGCTTCGAGCGCCACAAGGGCTACCCCACGCCCGAGCACCACGCCGCTATCGAGCGGCTGGGCGTGACGCCGCATCACCGCCGCTCGTTCAAGACCGTGCAATTGGCCCTCGGCCTCATCGAGGCGGAGCTGACACCGGGGCACGGCGAGCCGCAAAGTGCCGCACCCGGCTCAAACTTGGCCTGACAAGCGGCGGGAAGCGGGCTATATGGGCTCCCCATGATACGGCGCGCCTACGACTGGACCATGCGCATGGCGGCCCACCGGAAGGCGCCGCAGGCGCTGTTCTGGGTGTCGTTCGCCGAGAGCTCGGCCTTCCCGGTCCCGCCGGATGCCATGCTGATCCCCATGGTGCTGGCCGACCGCTCCAGGGCCTGGTACTACGCCTCCCTTGCCACGCTGGCCTCGGTCCTGGGCGGCATCGTCGGCTATGGCATCGGCTATTTCCTCTACGAGACGCTCGGGGTGTGGCTCATCAACGCCTACGGCCTCGCCAGGCAGTTCGAGGCCTACCGTGCGGCCTATAACGAGTGGGGCCTGTGGATCATCCTGATCAAGGGCCTCACGCCGATTCCCTACAAGATCGTCACCATCGCCAGCGGGGCCGCCGCCTTCAATGTCTGGGTGTTCGTGGCCGCCTCCATCGTCACGCGCGGGGCGCGCTTCTTCATGGTCGCCGCCCTGCTCTACTGGTTCGGGGAGCCCATCCGCGAGCTCATCGAGCGGCGCCTCACCCTGCTGACGACCGCGTTCGTGGTGATGCTGGTCGGCGGGTTCGTGGTGATCCGCTACCTGATCTGAAAGTGCCCGGTCCGCGGGCAATCCGCGGCAAAGGAGACCGCGATGCTCGACGCTCTCCAGGTTCCCTCCGACCTCCGCCGACTGTCCGCCAGCGCGGTCGCCGGCGTCGCTCTGCTGATGGCCGGCGCCGTCATTCTTGCCGCGCTCGGCTTCGAGCACATCGGCGGCTACACGCCCTGCCCGCTGTGCCTGCAGCAGCGTTACGCCTACTACGCCGGCATCCCGGCCCTGGCGGCGGCGCTGGTGCTGCTGCGTCTGCCCCAGCCCAAGGCCGCCGCCGCCATCCTGGCCGCGGTCGCTCTCGCCTTCCTGGTCAACGCCGGCCTCGGCACCTACCAGGCCGGTGCCGAGTGGAAATTCTGGGACCCGCCCTCCACCTGCGCCACGCTCTCGGAGCTGCCCACCTTCGACCTCAAGACCATGAACCTCGACAAGGTGCCGGCCAGCTGCGGAGTGGCCTCCTGGCGCTTTCTTGGGCTCTCCTTCGCCGGCTGGAACGCCGTGGCCTCGGCGAGTCTCGCCGCGGCCACGGCTTTGGCAGCCTTTAAGGCAATGGCGAAGTCCGGCTAGCGCTGCCGCCGCCACCCGCGCTAGGCTGCACCGGATAACGATCCGGGAGATGGGGGAATGCGCGTTCCCACTCTAATGCTGGGCTTGGCGCTGGCGCTGCCGGCCGTTCTCGTGGTCCACCACAACGGGCCCCTGACCGCGGCCGCCGCCAAGGCGGAGAAACAGGAAGGCGCGGGCAAGGGCACCGCCAAGACCGCGCCGAGGAAGGCCACGGCCAAGAAGGCCCCGTCCAAGGCCGCCAAGGCCAAGCCCACGCCGGCCAGGGAGCTGTTCGGCGCCGTCAAGACCCCGGCTCCGCTGGCCGCCCGCTCCATCGGCTTCTACGCCAAGGGCTGCCTCGCCGGCGCCTCCGCGCTCCCCATCGACGGGCCGACCTGGCAGGCCATGCGCCTCTCGCGCAACCGCAACTGGGGCCATCCGGACCTCGTCGCCCTGGTCGAGAAGCTCGCTGCAGACGCCAAGGAGCACGATGGCTGGCCCGGACTGCTGGTGGGCGATCTCTCGCAGCCCCGGGGCGGTCCCATGCTCGGCGACCATGCCAGCCACCAGATCGGCCTCGACGCCGACGTGTGGCTCACACCCATGCCGGATCACCGCCTCAGTCCGAAGGAGCGCGAGGAGCTGTCCGCCACCTCCATGCTGGCCGACGACAAGGTCTCGGTGAACCCCAAGGTGTGGACCGATGCCCACGTGCGCCTGCTCAAGCGCGCCGCAAGCTACAGGACGGTGGAGCGGGTGCTGGTGCACCCTGCCATCAAGAAGGCGGTGTGCGAGGCCTCCAAGGGCGAGAAGGACCGCATCTGGCTCAGCAAGATCCGCCCTTATTGGGGCCACTACTTCCACTTCCACATCCGCATCGCCTGCCCCAAGGGCAGCGCCGGCTGCGAGGGCCAGCCGCCCGTGCACCACGACGACGACGGCTGCGGCGCCGAGCTCACCCGCTGGCTGAAGCTCGTCAAGCCGAAGCCGCCTGCCCCGGTGGCCGCGGCGCCAAAGCCGGCCACGCCGGCCCCCGAGCGCCGCTACCTGACCCTCGACCAGCTCCCCGCCGAATGCCGCGCAGTGCTGGCGACCGGCACGCCTGCAGCGCCGCCGGCCGCTCCTGCCGCATCGGACAAGGCGGCGGCTCCCGCTGCAACGAAGCCCGAGTCGGAGGCGAAGCCCGCCACGCCCGCTTCCAGTCCAAACGCCAAACAGGCCAAGCCCGTCCCGGCTGCCAAGGACGCCAAGCCCGCCCCGAAAAAAGCCTCGCTTGCAGAGTAGTGCGGCAATTTCGGGCGCTCTCGGAAACATGGTCCTTGCCGACTTGATCGCGGCGATCCAGCGCGGAATAGTGACGCTTTGATTCCTCTTGCTAGGCGGATTGGGGGGCGAACGCGTGGGCTTCGGGCGGGACGCGCGCGCCGTGGGCCTTGCCGCTCACGGCCGACGTCGCCCTGTTCGCCAAAACCGTCGCCCTTGGCCGCGAGGTCGTGTGATATCCAGCCCGAGCACTGGCCGCACGAGTACACGTCCGACCTGATCGACCTCCTCAACGTCCTCGGCCGCCTCGTCACCCTGGAGCCCCAGCAGGCCGCCCTGCTCGACGCTATCCTCGCCGGCGACCTGGAGGACAATGCCAAGCTGTCCGCCGCGGGCGCCCTGGCCGCGTCGCAGGACAATGGCGCGGATTGAGCTGGGGAAACGCCCGAGCGGTCATCGTCGCGTCCGGCCGAATCTGCAATCCTTCCCACCACCTGCAACAACGCGTGGTGGACCATGGCGCCCTCCGACCAATCCGATGGCGTTGACGCCTGCGAGATCGGACATGAGTTCAGGCCCTACGGCTCCGATCACCGGCAGCTCGACATGTTCGGCTCGCCGCCGGCCCGGAGCTACGACCCCGATCTCGAGGCTGTGCGCACCGAGCTGACCGACATCCTCGCAAGGGCACGCGCCGCCCCGCAGGAGCCTTGGCCCGCAAGGGAGGTCTCGTACTGGCGCACCGTCTTCCCGCAGATGGCCAACTGGCTCCCCGCCGAGGAGGCTGACCGGCTGCGCGGAGAGTTCAGGACCGAGCTGACGCGGCTCGACGCCGCCTAGGGCTTCAGCCCGGCGTCGCCCCCGTTTTACCTCTTGCCCACGCACAGTCCGTGTGCTGGACTCATCCGTCAGACGGCCGCCATTCCGTGCCGGCCGCCACGGGGTGAGGGGCACGCTCGGCCATGGCGCAGGTGAGCGGGGGAGCCGGGGCCTGGCCGTTCGGCGCCCGCCGCAGCTCACCCCTCGGCGCGGCGGCGGGGCGGCTTCTCGCGGGGATTGCGCGCCAGCTGGAGGCGGAGCAGGAGCGCTGGTTCCTGTGGCTGCCGGTGCTGTTCGGAGCGGGGATCGCGCTCTATTTTGCGCTCCCCGTCGAGCCGCTGACCCTGGTTGCGCCGATGCCGGCCGTCGCCGCGCTGGCGCTGCACCTTGCGGGACCTCGCGCCGGACTTGGCGCGAGAC
>DATMZP010000094.1:0-5002 GCA_035573595.1 Hyphomicrobiaceae bacterium | reverse complement strand
AGGCGCTCGCCGGGTCGCTACGCTCAAGGCCCCCGATTTCCTCCAAGAGAGGATGGGCGCCCCTGGCTCGGCTGACCGGGCCAGGTGACGGGCAGTCCCAAGGGAAAATCCCACCACAGCGGGCCTCGGGGAGGCCCGCTCATTGGCTCTGACCAAACAAGGCCGCGCCTCGGCCTAGTCGTTGCGGCGCAGGCTGACGTTGACGCCCTGCAGGGCCGAGGTGTCGGTGCGGACCGAGATGGACTGCGAGTTGCCGCTGGTCGTCACCAGCATGGCGCCCGACAGGCTGCCGCCGAACACCAGCCGCAGGTTGCCGCCGTTGGCGACCCCGGATACGTCGCCCGAGACGCCGTAGCTGCGCTCCTCCCAGGTGCCGGTCACCCGGCTGCCACGGGCCTCCAGGCTGGCGCGCAAGTCCACCCGGCCCGAGGCGCTGGCGCAGCGCAGCGAGAGGCCGAGGGCATGGCCGCCGCTCCTCGACACGTAGTTGGCGCTGCAGCGGATCGCCTCGCGCTGGCCGTTCTCCAGCTTGATGTACCCGGTGCCCGACCATGAGCCCCCGAGGCCTCCAAATGCGCTCGCGGCCTCGGCAGAGCCCCAGGCCGCCAACATCATAGTCCCCAGCACGGCGCCGGCTACGGGCCGCCAGGCAGCACCCCAAATCATGCTCAGCCTCCGATTCGCCTTTCCGCCCCCAAGCGCTGGTCGCTTCTGCGACTCGACCATACGCGGGGACCATCATGCCGGATCAGACGCGCCGGCGGTACTGCCGGTTCAAGCACGCCTTAATCCGATCCTCCGCCCGCTCGGAGAGCCAGATGTGCAGCCGCCCGCTGTTAATCAATCGGCCGAGCCCCCGCTCGCCGCAGCCCCCGGATCAAACTGCCATCACTTCCTCGTGCAACTCGTGAGGTCGTGAAGCCGTGAGTCGTGGCATGCGGGGGCTCGCGATCCTGCGATTTTAGGACTTCACCACTCACCGTCTCGCCCCCGTTTACAAAACTTTACCCTGCGGAGACGGGCGTGAAACCGGGGCCTCCCAGATTGCTGGTCAGAAAGATCGCCAGCGAGGAGAGCCGACATGACCGACCAATCCCATCCCGAAGCCCCCACCGGCCGGCGTCGCCGCAGGTGGCTGCCGGTGGCCGCCATTGCGCTGGCAGCGGCGTTCACGGGGGCCGTGGCCACCAGCGCCATCGGTCAGTACGGCCCGCCCTGGGGCCGCTGGCACGGCCCCGGCTTCATGCACGGGCCGCTGACCCCGGCCCAGGTCGAGGACCGCGTGGACCGCGGCATCCGCCACGCCGTCATCGAGCTCGACGCCACCCCCGAGCAGCAGGAGAAGCTGCGCGCCATTGCCAGGGGGGCCGTGAAAGACCTCCTGCCCATGAAGGAGAAGGCACAGGCCGCGCGCGAGCGGGCCGCCGAGTTGCTGACACAGCCCAAGGTGGACCGGGCCGCCATCGAGGCGTTCCGCGCCGACCAGCTGGCCTTGGCCGATGCAGCGAGCAAGCGCTTCGCCCAGGCGATCGCCGACGCGGCCGAGGTGCTGACGCCCGAGCAGCGGCAGAAGGCCAACGAGTGGGCAAAATGGCGCCGGAGCTTCTGGCACCGCGGGTAGCGCGATCGGTGTCTGACCCTCCGGGTCAGACACCGTAGCGCAAACGCTGTTGAGAGCACGCCGCCTGACTGCGGCGTTGGGGCCACGGTGTCAGACCCAGAGGGTCTGACACCAGCCCTTCGCGCCCCCGCCCCCGCCCGCTAGAGTAGGCCCGTGACCGACCGCATTCTCCTGATCGAGGACGACGCGCGGCTCGCCGAGATGGTCCGCGACTATCTGGGCGAGGCGGGCTTCCGCGTGGCCCGCGCCGCCAGCGGCGGCTCGGGCATCGCCATGCACAGTCGCGAGGCCTTCGACGCCATCGTCCTCGATCTGATGCTCCCCGACATGGACGGCCTCGACGTTTGCCGCCAGATCCGGTCGCGCGCCGCTACGCCGATCCTGATGCTGACCGCGCGTGGCGATGCCATGGATCGCGTGATCGGCCTGGAGATGGGCGCCGACGACTACCTGCCCAAGCCCTTCGAGCCGCGCGAGCTGCTGGCCCGCCTTAAGGCCATCCTGCGTCGCGGCGCCGCGCCGCGGAAGGACGACGTGCTGCGCTTCGGCCGCCTGGAGGTCGACCGCGCCGCCCGCGAGGTGCGCCTGGCTGGCGAGGCGAGGCCGCTCACCTCCTATCAGTTCGAGCTGCTGCTGGCGCTGGCCGAGCACGCCGGCCGCGTCATGTCGCGCGATGTGCTGATGGATCTGCTGCGCGCCGAGCCGCTGGAGGCCTTCGACCGCTCCATCGACGTGCACGTCTCGCGCATCCGCGCCGCCATCGAGAACGACCCCAAGAAGCCGCGCCGCGTCATCACCGTGCGCGGCGCCGGCTACGTGTTCGCAAAGGCGCAGGACTGACGCGCCGATGCATCGTCTCTACAAGCAGATCTACCTGACGATCGTCGCCAGCCTGCTGCTCGTCGTGCTGTTCGGCGGCATGATGTGGCGCTTTGCGCCGCAGCCCTCGCCCAGCCAGCAGGCCTTCGAGCTGCTGGGCGAGCTGGTTGCCCCGGTGCTGCCGCCGGCCAGCGCCGACGACGCCACCTACCGGCAGGCGCTGGAGCGCATCCACGACCGCCTCAACCTCGATCTCGCCCTGTTCGACAAGGACCGGCGCCTCGTCGCCGCGGCCGGAGGGCGGGTGCCATACCCGAGCCGCCGCGAGACCGGCGGCTGGATCTACGGCCGTGGCGGCCCGGCCTGGGCGATCCGGCTGCCCGACGACCGCTGGCTGGTGGCGCGGACGGGGCATGGCCGGCGCTGGCATCCGCTGCTGGGCGTCATCGCCTTCCTGGGCGGCATCGCCCTGGCGGTGGCGATCTGCGCCTATCCGCTGGTGCGGCGCCTCACGCGGCGGCTGGAGCGCCTGCAGGCGGGCGTGGAGCAGCTGGGCGCCGGCGACCTCGCCGCCCGCGTCAACGTGGAGGGCAAGGACGAGGTGGCGCGGCTGGCGGAGAGCTTCAACCGCGCCGTTGCCCGCATCGATGACCTGGTTGGCCAGCACAAGCTGCTCCTCGCCAACGCCTCGCACGAGCTGAGGACGCCGCTGTCGCGCATCCGCATGGGCGTGGAGCTGCTGAAGGAGGCCGCCGACCCCAGGCGCAAGGCCGACCTGGAGCGCGACATCGCCGAGCTGGACGCGCTCATCGACGAGATTCTGCTGTCGAGCCGCCTGGACGCGGTGAAGAGCCTGGACCGGCGCGAGCGGATCGACCTGCTGGCGCTGGCCGCCGAGGAAGCCGCCCGCTACGAGCACTGCACCGTGACCGGCGCTCCCGTGACCGTGTGCGGCGACCGCGGGCTTCTCCGGCGCATGGTGCGCAACCTGATCGAGAACGCCGAGCGCCACGGCGCCCCGCCCATCGAGGTGGACGTCCGCCCCGACGGAGCGCGGGCCAGCGTCACGGTCAGCGACTGCGGTCCCGGCGTTGCGCCGGCGGATCGCGAGCGCGTGTTCACCCCGTTCTTCCGGCTCCCCGGCAGCGACCGCAGCTCCGGCGCGGGGCTGGGCCTCACGCTGGTCCGCCAGATCGCCCACCGGCACGGCGGCGAGGCGCAATGGACGGGAACCGCGCAGCGCCCCAGCACCATACGGGTCGTGCTTCCCATCCGCTCTCCGCCCGACGGCAGCGCCTAGCTGCGCCGCGCTTCGGCTTCCGTCGCCGTCCGACCTCGCCCGAACTCCATTGCGCGGCATCAGGAAGGCGGCGACGGACGCTCGGACCGTCCACCCGCACTGGACGGCTCGGCCATGCAGAGAGCATCGGACGCGCCGCATCCCCCAATTGGGGTAAGGCCTGAACCAGACCATATCCTCGATTTGGGACTGTCCTCCTGCGAAGGGAACGACGTGGCCAGGTCGATCCACCCCAAATAGCGGATTATCCGACGCTCCGCTCTGCACGGGGCAAGTGTGCCAGGTTCAGACTCTTCCAGGCGGCATCAGTACGTCGTCTGGAGACTGAATTGCAACATATTTGCGCTCCGCTGGACATGCGCGATCAGGCGGTCGCCTCACTCGAAGTTGGCGGGCGACGAAAAAGGCCTGATGGCGTCCACCACGAACATGACGAGCTGATCCAGATTGCTCGTGCCGGCACTGAAGACTTCCATTGGCGTGTCGGCACCGTGGCCGTTCATCGACTGGCCGGCGTCGGCATGGGCAACGCCGTGCGGCGTCCTTTGGCCCAGCCGGCCGGACAGGACGTAGAAGGCTTCGGAGCCCGGATGCGTATGCACGCGCGTCTTGGCCCCTGGCGGACCGCCGGCATGGTTGATGCGCAGCAGATATTCGGGGGCCGTGATCGGCGGCACGGGACCTATCTCGGCGACCTTGCTTGCGCCAGGCGTCGCGCCTCCCTTGGGACCGAGCGTGAAGAGCCAGACTTCACCCGCGACCTCGGCAGCCAGCGCCGTTGGACCGGCGGCGGCCTGCGCCTGTGCCAGCGTCGGGAAGTTCTCGAGCCGCCAATACAGAGGCCCCGCCGGCAGCTCCTTGAGCTTTTTCTCGGCTACCGGCTTGATGTCGAGTTTCTGCTGCGCCCCTGCTTGCGGGGGTGCCAGCAGTACCGCTGCCGCGCACAGCGGGAGCAGCCAACCGAAAGCGCGTGTTCGCTGTTTCATGTTCTTCTCCATTTGGTTGATCATCCAGAGCGGTCCTATTTCGACACTCCTTCGACGTGGAAAAGGCGCACTTTGACGGTCTTGTCCCGCAGCGGGATCAGTTCCTTGAAGGTGGGCGAATTGAAATAGCCGGTAGCCTGGTCGAGGCTGCTCCACGCGATGATGAAAACGCCCTTTGGCGGTGTCCCCGCCGAAGTCACAACCCGGCCACGCCGCACGATGAATTGTCCACCGGCGGCAGCCACCCCCGCAGCGTTGCGTTGCGCGAAGGCCTTG
>DATMZP010000093.1:0-2632 GCA_035573595.1 Hyphomicrobiaceae bacterium | reverse complement strand
CCTCACAAGCCGGAGCCGCTATATCCTTTCTCGCGCTATAAGCGGGGGCTTTTCACATCGGCAGGGTCGATAGGGCCGATTGTGGTCGACCTGGAACGCGGGAGCTGCAACACGATGCGCAATGGAGCACTGGCCTTGCTCGGGCTGGCCACACTGGCTGTGCCGGCTCTCCTGGGCGCGGCGCCGCCGCGGTCCTGGGCGGACGGCGCTGTGGCGGTCGGCAGCACGGGCGACGTCGTGAAGGACGGCATCGCCTTTGGCGCCGTCGTCAACGAGCCCAAGGAGGGGGCCGCGGAGGCCGCGATCAGGCACTGCCGGACCTTCCACGCGCGCGCCGCCGCCGAGCGCTGCAAGGTGGTGGCGACCTTCGCCGGCGAGTGCTTCGCCGTCGCCTACGATCCCAAGCCCGGCACGCCGGGCGCCGGCTGGGGCGTGGGCGCGAATCAGTTCCTCGCCAACCAGAAGGCCATCGCCATGTGCGAGGAGACGGCGGGGTCCGCCCGCCGGGGCCAATGCCAAGTCGAGACCGGGGGTTGCGACACCGGCGGGCCGCCGGAAGCCCCCAGGTAGGGCGCGCCCCAGGCCGGATTGCCCGGTCCCCTTCAGGATGAGAGTTGCATCACAGCAACAAAGGGGGACGGAACGCGCCACGGGCGCCCCTCCGGCCCGCCGATACGTCTTCCGCGCCCGGGCGGTGTCGATCTATGTTGCCCGGTGCGTTTGCGTTTTCGAAGCGCCGGCAGAATGCCATGGCGCGGGGGTGCAAAAGGGACAACAATCATGAGCCGTAGCTTGCGGGCTGTCGCCCTGGCGGTTGCCGGAGTTTGCGTCTGCTCGCTGCCGGCCAGCGCCGAGACGCAGATCAGCGTCTTTGGCGGGGCCAACTGGAACTTCAAAAGCGATGTGACCCTCAGCAACTCGGCGATCGGGAACGATGATCGCTCGATCGGCTGGGATGGCGGCGGGTTCGAGACGCCACCCTACTGGGGCGTGCGCGGTACCTACTGGCTGAGCAAGAACTCCCCCTGGGGCTTCGCCCTCGAATACACGCACCAGAAGGCGATCGCGGATCTCGACTTCAGCACCGATCCGAAATACTCCCACCTGGAGTTCACGGACGGCAACAACCTCGTACTGCTCGAGGCGCTGTATCGCTTTAGCCCGATGATGAACGGCACCCTGGTGCCCTACTTCGGGGCGGGCATCGGCGTGACGGTGCCACACGTGGAGGTGACGCTCAAGACGGGCGATCGGACCTTCGAGTACCAGTGCTGCGGGCTTGCGGCCCAGATCATGGCCGGCTTGGAGTACAAGCTCACCGACGCGTGGTCGCTCTTTACCGAGGCCAAGCTCAGCTACTCGCATATCGACGCCGATCTGAACGGCGGCGGGACGCTTGAGACCGACCTGTGGTCGCCGGCGCTCGCGATCGGTCTGACCTACCGGTTCCCTGGGAACTGATCGGGCACTCAGCACTTAGATCCGGCGGCCGGTCCGGACCGCTTAGCGGCTTCGGGAGCCGGCCAGCCACATGGCCGTTCCCCTTGCTGGGTGCGGATACTGGGGGTTTCGGCCGCGGCCCCAGATCTGCCCGGGTCCTATGTAAGACCTTAAGCAAAGAGAGTTTTCGCGTTCATTTTGGGCGAACTTGCGCTAGGGTGAGGTGCATGACGGATCCCAAGCTGATCATCAAGAAGCGCCCTCGGGGTGAATACGAGATCGGGACCTTCACGGACGACGGCGCCATCGTGGCCCACGTGTCGGTTTGGGACGGCAAGTCCCTCGACACTCGGACCGAGGAGGAACGCCAGGACGCGGCCGTCGCCCAGGCCAAGCGGCTGCTGAAGGCGCTGGAGTCGACCCTGGCGGGCGCGTGAGAAACAGGCGATAGGGCAATAAGGCAATAGGGCACCGTCGCTGTCTTGCCCTACCTGCCCTGTTGCCCAAGTTCTCTTCGAATGAGGCCCACCCCTGTTCGTGTTGGATCCGCAGCCTCCAGCAACCCGACCTCGCAGGCCTTGATCTGCAGGGCCAGAGGCCTGGAGTAGATGCGGCACTGCGCCAGGCTGCCGGCGATGAACCACAACCCCGGCTGGCGCGTGCGGGTGAACATGTTCCGCAGCTCCATCCCGTCGCCGAATCCCCAGATTGGCCCCACTCGCGTCGCGATGGCCTCGCCGAACAGCTTGGCGATCAGGTGCTCCTGGCCCTTGTAGCCGGTGGCCAGCACCACGAGGTCGGCGGGGATGGTCTCGCCGCTCCCGAGGCGCGCGCCGTCGGATACGATCTCGTCGATGTCGGAGATCTGTACGAGGCGGATCTTGCGCTCAACGACGAGGTCTGAGCAGCCGACATTGAAATAGTAGCCCCCGCCGCGAGTGAGATACTTGAACTGCCAGCCGGTGCCGTCCTCCCCGAAGTCGAGCTTGAACCCCACCCGCTCCAGCCCGCCGAGCAGCGCCTTGTCGAGCTCTCGCGCCTGCGCCGTGAGGGCCTTGTGGCTCCTCCGCGCCAGCGGCAGCGGGAAAGACGCGGCGATGAGGTCGCAGTCCTCCAGCGGCGGCCCTTCGTCGTAGAGCGCGTAGGGAAGCTGCGCGCTCGGCTCGATATTCACGATCTGGGTCGGGCTTCT
>DATMZP010000092.1:0-6083 GCA_035573595.1 Hyphomicrobiaceae bacterium | reverse complement strand
TCGCCTACGCGTCGGCAACCGACGACGATGCCGCCCGAGGATGTATAGCGCACCGCGTTGGAAACCAGGTTGAGCAGGATCTGCTCCAGCAGGATCGGGTCGCTTCGCACCCACGCGCTGCTGAGCACCGTGCGCAGCCCGAGCCCCTTGTCGTGCGCAGCCTGTGTGAACGTCGCCGCGATGCGGCTCAGCACCCGGCTCATGGGAAATGCCGCGACGCTGGACGTCATTGCACCCGCATCGAGCCGCGATATGTCGAGCAGTGCGTTGAACAGGTCGTTCATGTTCGCGACGGCCGTGTCAACGCGGAGCGCAAGGCGGTCGCGCTCGGCCTGGTCCTTCTCGTAGCGCAGCTGCGCAGCGAAAAGGTTGAGCGCGTGCAGCGGCTGACGCAGGTCGTGGCTCGCCGCCGCCAGGAAGCGCGACTTCGACAGGTTGGCCTCCTGGAGCTGCCGGGTCCGCTCCTCCACCTTCCCCTCCAGGGTGGCATAGGAGGTCTGGAGCTTCCCCGCCATGTCGTTGAGCTGGTCCCCCAGCGCCTCCAGCTCGTCGCCCGAGGTGATCCTGATCCGGTGGTCGAGCTGGCCGGCACCGATCCGGGCCGCGCCGTCGGCCAGGGCGCGGACGGGGGCCATCATCAGGCGGGCCAGCAGCAGGGCCGCCAGCAGCGCCAGCACCAGGCCCGCCAGCAGCAGCACGACGATCCGTAGAATGGCCGTTCTCAGCGGCGCGTTGGCCTCCTGCTCAGGCAGCTCCACCAGGACCAGCCAGTTGAGCGGGGCGGCCGTGGCGTGCGCCGCCAGCACCGGCTTGCCCTTGGCGTCGTGCGCGATCCGAGCCTCCTCGCCGTCGCCCCCCTGGGCCGGGGCTTGGGCCTGGCCTTTGGCCTGGGCCTCCGCCTGCGCGCGGGCCGCCTTGACCTGGGCCAGCTGCGAGAAGTCTGTATACCGCAGGACCTGACTGATCACGGGATGGGCGATGAGCCGGCCCTGGGCGTCCACCACGTAGGCCCGGCCGCCGCGGCCGACCCGGATCTGGTTGATCACGTCCCAGATATGGGTGAGGTTCACCTCGGCCACGCTCACCCCCGCGTCCCGGCGCGCGCCCGCCATGGCCAGCGTCATGAACGGCTCGGTGCCGCGCCGGAAATAGACAGGCCCGTAGTAGACCTTGTTGGCGACGGCCTCCTTGAACTTGTCGTCGTTCGAGAAGTCGGCGTTGCTGCCGATCTCGTCCATGGCCTGGCGCGAGATCCGCAGTCGCTCCCGCCCCTCGCCGTCGAGAAGCGCCAGCTCCGCGATCGCCGGGACCTGCCGCAGCAGCCTCCGCCCGTCGAGCGCCCGCTGCTCGAGCGTCGTCGTTGCCCAAGAGAGGTGGGTGGTCCACCCCAGCTGGGCCTCGATCTCGCGGATGAACTGGGTGATCCGCGCCGCCGCCGCGATCGCCTGCTCCCTCTGGATGCGGACCAGCGTCGCGCGATGATCGCGGTATGTGAGCCAGATATCGACGAGGCCGTCGAGGATGAAGGCGGCGCTGGTGGCGAGGGTGAACAGGACCACGTATTTCCAGAACAGCGTCCGCCGCACTGCGAGCCTTTCCCGCAGCGGCGTGCGGCCCGGCACCAGCCATTTGAGCGGGAGCGTCACCGGATCACCCCGCAACCCAACGCCCGGCCCCGCCCGGCGGTTGTGGCCACGACCGGCCCAATGCCGTGGATAAAGACAATGGCGCCGCCTGCCGCCGTCGCGTAGATTGTCCCCCGCCAGCCGAACCGCTGAGGACCTGTCGTGGAGTGCGCCATGAACCGGCGCGAGATCGTCGCGTTGCTCGGCGGGGTTTTCGCTCTCGGCCCCGCGGTCGCCCTCGCGCAGACGTCGTCCGGCCCCCGGCGCGTCGGCTTGATGGTGGCGACCGGCGAGAACGACGCGGAGGGCAAGCTGCGGACGGAGGCCTTCGTCCGCTCGCTCGGTGTCTTGGGGTGGGTCGTCGGGCGCGATGTCATTGTCGATGTCGTGTTCTATCGCGGCAGCTTCCCGGTGGCCCAGACCATGGCCAGGGACCTCGTCGACCGCGGCGCGGAGCTGCTCGTCGTCAACGGCACCCCGGGCATGGATGCGGTCCGGGGCCTGGGGGCAAGGGCTGCCAGCATACCCATCGTCTTCACCGTCGTCAGCAATCCCGTCGGCGCCGGCTACGTGCCGAACCTGTCGCGGCCGGGCGGCAACATCACCGGTTTCAGCACCTTCGAGCCGGAGATGGCGGCCAAGTGGCTCCAGCTCCTTCGCGAGGTGGCGCCCGCCATGCAGAACGTGAGCATGCTGCTCGACCGGAAGTTCATCGGCTTCAACTCCCTGCTGGAGGAGGTGCAGAAGACCGCGCCCTCCTTCGGCATTGCCCCTCACGCCGCGTGGGCCAGCTCGCTCGACGACATCGAGCGTGCCGTTGAGACCATCTCGAAGCAGGCCTCGCCCGGCATCATCGTCAGTCCCAGCCCGATCAACACGGTCAACCGCCAGCGCCTGATCAAGATCGCCAACGACAGCAGGATCCCGGCCATCTATCCCTTCCGCTTCTACGTCCGCGAGGGCGCCCTGATCGCCTACGGGTTCAACGCCGCCGACCAGTTCGCTCGCGCCGGCGACTATGTCGGCCGCATCCTCAAGGGTGAGAACGCGGGCGATCTGCCGGTGCAGGCGCCGCGCCTGTTCGAGCTCGGCATCAACCTCAAGACCGCGAAGGCCATCGGCCTCACCATGCCCCAGTCCCTCCTCATCGCCGCCGACGAGATCGTCGAGTAGCGCGCCGACCCCCGCCTTGTCACCGGCCCCAGTACCTAAGTACTGGGCCTGCCGGCTCCCCTCTCTCCGCCGCCCCGCACCGCCACAAGTAGCGGAATCTCAAGGACTTCGCCTGTCCTCGCAGGCTGGTCCGAGACCATCGCGTCAGTACGTCAGGCTGATTCTCGGCCGCGCCGCGGTGTGAGACATGTCGCCCAGCCCGCCGGCCACCACAACGGCGCGACTGATGGAGACGAAGATGATGAGCGAATTCTCGAAGGCGGTATTGCCCCGCCCCTTTACCACCGAAAGCGCCGCCAGCAGAATCGGCAAGATGCTGATGCGCTGGTACCTCGCCTACATGGACTGGCGCCTGCAGGGTCTGGCCATCAACCGGCTCAGGCACATGAGCGACCGGGAGCTGAAGGACATCGGCCTGCTCCGCTCGCAGATCGAGTTCGAGGTTCGTGGCGGCGCCGGGCGGCACCCGGCGCTGCTCTGGCCCCTCTTCTGAGCGATTGCGCGATGCTGCACAGTCCCATGAGCACCGATCTCCCGGTCCCCTTGCGGCGCGAGCGTCGCGAGCGGGTCGTAGCCCTGCACTGCTCGGGCGGCGCCGCCGGCCAGTGGAGCCATCTGGCCGAGGTGCTGGGCGGCGACTACCGGCTGCTGACGCCCGAGCACTACGGCTGCGGGGCAACCGGCCACTGGACCGGCGAGCACGCCTTCGCACTCGACGACGAGGCCGCCCGCATCGTCGCGCTCATCGACGAGAGCGACGAGAAGGTCCACCTCGTCGGCCATTCCTACGGCGGCGGCGTCGCGCTCAACGTGGCGCTGTCTCGGCCCGGCCGCATCGCCAGCATGGCGCTTTACGAGCCGTCCGCGTTCCATCTGCTGAGGCAGATGGGTAGGGCCGGCGCGGCGGCGTTCGCGGAGATCGCCGGCGTGGCCGAGCGCACGAGCCGCGGCGTGGTTGCCGGCGACTACCGGGGCGCGATGGCGACGTTCGTCGACTACTGGAATGGACCCGGCGCCTGGGCCGGGTTGCGCCCGTACGTGCAGAGCGCGCTGATGCGGTGGGCGCCCAAGGGACCCATGGATTTTCACGCCCTGATGGAGGAGCGGACTCCGGCGGACGCCTACCGGACGCTGGCGTTTCCTGTCCTCCTCATGCGCGGCGAGCGCGGGCCGGCACCGACACGGCTGATCGCGGAAACCCTGGCGGAGCTGCTGCCCGCCGGTCGGCTGGTCGTGATCGGCGGTGCCGGCCACATGGGTCCGCTGACGCACGCGCCCCTGGTGTTTGCAACCATCGCGCGGCACATCGCGACGGCCCCCAGATCCGCCGTCGCCGCACAACAGCAGTGACCCGGCCGATCCGCATTCTGCATGCAGCACGAGCGACGACCGCACCCGGAAAGAAGACGATGTCCGCCAGCAGCTACAACCCCGAGACCCTGGCTCTGCACGCAGGCCCGCGCAGCCATGCCACCATGGGCGCGGCGGCCGTGCAGACCGACCACGCGGCGCCCCACCGGAGCGAGAGCCCGGCGCGCGCGGCCGATGCGCTGGAGCAGCGGGTCGCCGCCCTGGAGAGCGGCGTGGCCGCGCTGGCCGTAGGCTCCGGTCAGGCGGCGGCGGCCATAGCCGTGCAGAACCTGTGTCGCCCGGGCGACAACGTCGTCAGCTCCGCTGATATCTGCGGCCGCATGTGGGGCTTGCTCGCCCATACCCTGCCGTCCATGGGCATCGAGGTGCGCTTCGTCGATCCGGAGGACCCGGACGGCTTCCGCCGGGCCACCGACAGCCGTACCCGCGCCTACTACGGCGAGACGCTGCCGGCGCCGAAGCTCACCGTGTTCCCCATCGGCGAGGTGGCGGCGATCGGGCGCACGCTCGGTGTGCCGCTGATCGTAGACAACACCGCCGCGCCTATCGTCTGCCGCCCGATCGAGCACGGCGCCGCCGTCGTCGTGCACTCCACCGCCGAGTACATCGGCGGCCACGGCACAGCGATGGGCGGCCTCATCGTCGATGGCGGCAGGTTCGACTGGGCGAGGCATGCCCGGCGCTTTCCCACGCTCGCCGAGCCCGATCCCTGCGGCGACGGCACGGTCTGGACCGCGGCCACCCGCCCGCTGGCGCCGATCGCCTACATCGTCCGCGCCCGCGCGGTCCTGCTGCGCGACCTCGGCGCGGCCATGAGCTCCTTCACCGCGTTCCAGCTCCTGCGGGGGCTGGAGACGCTGCCCCTGCGGATGCGCCAGCATTGCCGCAACGCCGCCGAGGTCGCCCTCTACCTGCAGCGCCATCCCGCCGTCTCCCGCGTGGTCTACGCCGGCACGCACGAGTGCCCGGCGCGCCACCGCAACGCCCTCGCCTATCTCAAGGGCGGTTTCGGCGGCCTGGTAGGGTTCGAGCTGGGCGACGGACGCGGGGCCGGCGAGCGCTTCATCGAGGCGCTCGGAATGGTCTGCCACGCCGCCGACTTCGGCCATGCGCGGTCGGTCGCCATCCAGCCGGCCGACGCCGTCTCGCCCGGCTACGTGCGCCTCTCCGTCGGCATCGAGCACATCGACGACATCGTCGCCGATCTGGAGCAGGCGCTGGCCGCGGCCACGGCGCCGACGGCCAGGAACGCCGCCTAGCAACCGACGACCGCAACTGCCTCGACTGCCCCCCAGCCGACGCGGGCGCATCGCCCGCTGGCCCATTTTTGCGCGGAGCCGCACAATGTATACGACCGAAGCTGCCACCCTTGCCGACGCCCTCGACGCCCTCGGCGCCGGCCTGTTTGTCGTCGATGCCACGGGCCGCATCGTTCACGCCAACACCAGCGGACGCGCCATGCTGCAGGAGCGGCGAGTCCTGCGTTCCGCCGATGGCCGCCTCGCGGCTTGCGAGGCGCGCGCGGCGGCTGCGCTCAGAGAGCTTCTCCTCAAGGCGGCCGGCCCCGATGCGAGACCGTCAGCGATGCCGCTGAGCGCGGGCGACGGCCGGCACTATGTCGCCCACCTGCTGCCGCTGGCCTCGGGCGCCCGCCGCAGCGGCGCCGGCTATCCCGCAATCGCCGCCGTGCTTGTGCACCGGGCGGCCATCGAGACGCATTGCCAGCCGGAAATTATCGCCGAGCTCTACAATCTGACGCCCAGCGAGCTACGGGTGCTGCTCGCCATCGTCGAGGCGGGGGGCGTGGCGGAGACGGCCGAGAGGCTGGGCATCGCCGAGGCCACCGTGAAGACGCACCTGCACCGCGTGTTCGGCAAGACCGGCGCCTCCCGCCAGGCCGATCTCGTCAAGCTG
>DATMZP010000091.1:0-5427 GCA_035573595.1 Hyphomicrobiaceae bacterium | reverse complement strand
GGTCTCGTTGACGGTGTGGGTGTTCGACATCATCAGCAGCGTGTAGCCGTCGGGCGCCGACTTGCCGACCTCGTTGGTGCCGATCACCGCCCCGGCGCCGGGCCGGTTTTCGATCACGAACGACTGCTTGAGCGTCTCTTGTAGGTGATGCCCGATAATGCGGGCAAAGACGTCGGCCGGACCGCCGGCGCCGAAGGGCACGATGATCTTGACCGGCCGATTGGGATAGTCCTGCGCCGCGGCCGGCAACGCCGCGACTAGGGCAGCCGCGAGCGTGGCGGCGAGCGCAACGCCAAGCCTCAGGGTCAGCCTCATGGTCTCTCCTCCCTTTCTCGTTCTGGCCCTCCGCGTTCGGGCCCTTCGCGTTCCGGCCTTTTTGCGTTCCGGCCGGTTTTGTGCTGGCGCGCATTGGTAGCGCAGATGGTAAGAATGCCCAAGAGGCGAGCTGCGCGCAGGCGCGCGCCCGCCGTTTTGGTGTTTGGGCGCGCGGGTTGCGCCGCCGTTGCCGGCGCCACGGCGTGTTGGCCCGGGGATCGGCAGGCTCGCGGCTTCGAGACGGCGCGCGCCCGGCACCTGGCCCGGCACCTGGCCCGACGGTGGCGTGGGCGCCGTCGCCTGCGCCTACTTGGTTTCGACCACGACGTAGGCGTCCTCCACCGCCACGGGGAAGGTCTCGGCGACATAGGGTCCCGCGACCACCTTGGCGCCCGGCTCGACGCTCACCGCGTAGTTCATCAGCCGCAAGCGGGTGGGATCGCACCAGGAGCGGCCCGTGCGCACGTCGAATTCCCAACCATGCCAGGGGCAGCGCAGCATCTCGCCCACGCGCGAGTACTGGTAGGTGCCGGGCTCGGAGGATTGGACGAGACCGGTGAGCTTGCCGCGCGCAAGGCTGCCCCCCTTGTGCGGACACTTGTCGGAGAGCGCAAACAGCTCGCCCTTGACGTTGAGGATGACGATGTCGCGGCCGGCGACGTGCACGAGCTTGCGCGTTCCGGGCGGCAGGTCTTGGGCTCTGGCAACGACGTGGCGCGGCATCACGCGAGCCGGTAGACCGCCTTGCCGTTACTGGTCAGGATCTGGAGCACGCGCTCGCGCGGCAGGCCGGGGGGGAAGGCGCGGAACGGATCGTCGAAGTCCCAGTGCGGGTAGTCGCTGGCAAACAGCAGGCGGTCCCAGCCGATCCACTCCATGATGTCCAAGAGTTGCCGGGGGTCCTTTGGTTCCTCCATCGGCTGGGTGGTGAGCCAGATGTGTTCACGGATATATTCCGACGGTCGTCGCTTGAGGTGCGGCACCTCGCTGCGCATGCGCTCAAACAGCTTATCGAGGCGCCAGGTCAGGGCGGGCAGCCAGCCGAAGCCGCCCTCGATGATCACCACCTTGAGCTTCGGGAAGCGTTCGAACACGCCCTCCATCACCAGGCTGGTGACGACCGTCTGGCAGGAGGTGGAATGTCCCGAGCTTTCCTCGATGTAGTAGGACGGCCAGCCGGCGCCGGTGTAGGGATGGCCACTGGCCCCGAACACGTGCATGCCAACGGGCAAGCCATGCCGCTCGGCGGCCGCGTAGATCGGCCAGTAGCGCTTGCGTCCGGCGGGTTCCTGGCTGCGCGTCAGCATGAACACCTGAGCGTAGGCGGGATCATCGGCACGCTTGTCGATCTCGCGCGCCGCCGCCTCCGCGTCGTCGTAGGGCACCACGATCGCCGACTTCAGGCGCGGCTCCGGCTTGGAGAAGCTCTCGCGCTGCCAGTCATTGGCGGCCGAGGCGATGGCGCCGGCAAAATCCAAATTGAACTCGCTCTGCCCCGTCAGCCCGAGGGGGCCCAGGATGCCGTACTCAATGCCATAGGCATCGAGGAACTGCTCGCGCATCAGGCGCAGGCTGCTGCCCGGGGCGCCGCCCTCTTCCGGCCAGGCATCGCGCCGGCTGGCCCGGGGTTGCGACTTTGGATAGGGCTCATAGCTCATGCCGCTGCGGCGCCGGCCGCCCCAGGTCTGGAAATGCTCCCACCAGCGTTGCGACAGGTAGGGCTTCAAGTCGGCGGGCGAGCGCAGCGCCGGATGCACGTCGCCATCGATGATCTTGAGGCGGGTGTTTGCCGCCCGTCGCGGATCAGCCTCGCTGTCGGTGGTCAAGTCGGGGCTCAGAGGGGCGTCGAGGTTCATGGGGACCTCCCGAGACGGGGATAGGTGGCCAAGGCGTTGTCGATCAGGATCTTGCGTTTGAGCTCCGGGGTAAGGCCGGCGGGGAGCATCGCGTCTCCGTCAAACTGCCAGTGCGGGAAATCGGTGGCAAACAGCAGCATGTCTTCGGACTGGAGCTGATCCAAGATTCTGCCAATGTGCGCCGCGCCGGGCGGCGCGTCAAAGGGTTGCAGGGTGAGCCGCACATGCTCGCGCGCGAACTCCTCGGGCGACCGGTCGAGCCAGGGCACCTCTTGGCGCACGCCCCGCCAGGACTTCGCCAGCCGCCACAGGTAGGGAGGCAACCAGGAAACGCCCGATTCGATCAGCACAACCTTGAGCTTGGGGTATTTCACGAACACCCCCTCGCAGATCAGGCTGCCGAGCTGGGTGTGAAAGCCTGCCGCCTGGGCGGCATAGTCTTCGATAAAGTAGCTGGGCCAACCCGAGCCGGTGATCGCCTGGTGGTAGCTGCTGCCGGCATGGACGCCGAGCGTAAACCCGTGCCTTTCGGCGGCGGCATAGATCGGCCAGTAGCGGGACTTCCCCAGCGGGGTTTCGCCCATCGCCAGCGCCAGCACCTGCACGAAGCGTCGGTCGCCAGCCAGGCGCTCGATCTCCTCCACCGCCCGGGCGGGCGACTGGATGGGAAGCACGAGGGAGGCCCTGAGGCGTGGATCCTTGTCCAGCCACTCGCGCGCGATCCAATCGTTGGTCGCCCTGGCGAAGGCGGCGCCGAGGTTCTCATCGCGGAAGGTCTGGACCGGAAACAGGCAATTGAGGATCGCATGCCCGAAACCGAAACGCTCGAGCGTGGCGGCGGCCAAACCGGCCGGATTGGCGTCGGCGCGCACCTGGCGCCAGTCGGGCCGCACCGTGAAGGGGGCGTTGGCCGGGTAGGCCATCGAATCCCAGACATCGATGCCGCGCACTTCCACCGTGTCGCGCCAGAAATCGTCCATGTGCGCGCTCAGCGCCTTCGGGGTGGGAAGGCGGGGGTGGACGTCGCAGTCAATCGCGGCCTGAAAGTCGGTGCTCACGCGCGCTCCCTTTATCCCCTTGTCTTGCCGTCTATCCGGTCTGGCCCGTGCCCTTAGCATAGCCGAAAGCCGCGAGCTGGCCCAGGACGTGGGCCGCTGCGCGGGCGGCCTCGGCCCATGGTCGCTGGCCAACGCGGGCCAATATTCGCTGGCCGGACGCTGGTCAACGCTGGCCCGCAATCCTCGCTCCATGCTCGCCCCAGGCTGTGCCAAAGCCTGTGCCCAATCCTGGCGCCCGCACGTGGTTGGCGATCGCTCGCGCGCTTCCCTTTACAGGCGCGCGCGCGGTCTGGCACAACGGGAAAACCTGAGAAAAAAGTGCCAACTGCCGCGCGCGACCGAGCCCTGCGCCATGCGCCGACCTCGGCGAGGCGCTTGTTGCCGGCCGGCGTGCCGGGGCGAGGTACAGGGAAAGGCGCAGGGGAGAGGCCGATGCGATTGGAGACGTTGCTGCCGCTGGGAAAGGTGGACCCGGGCCTGCGCGCGCCCGAGACTGGCCTCGATCTGGCGGCGGTGGCCGCCGATGCGCGGCTCCTCGAGGAGGTTGGCTACGACGGGGTTGCCGTCGAGGAGACCAAGCAGGATCCCTACATCGTGATGGCGCTGGCGGCCGCGGCAACAACGCGCCTCAGGGTCAGCACGGCGATCGCCATGGCTTTTCCGCGCAGCCCCACCATCACCGCCATGAGCGCCTGGACCTTGCAGAAGCTGGCCAAGGGCCGCTTCACCTTGGGCCTGGGTCCGCAGGTGCGCGCCCACATCGAGCGGCGCTACGGTCTGACCTGGTCGGCGCCCGGTCCCTGGATGCGCGAGTACGTCGCTGCCGTGCGGGCGGTGTGGCGCTGTTGGCAGGACAATCGCCCGCTCGACGTCAAGGGTCCGCACTACTCCCTCAACCTGATGCCGCCCCTGTTCAACCCCGGGCCGATCGCGCATCCCGAGATTCCGATCCACCTCGCCGCCGTCAATGTGCAGATGTGCCAGGTGGCGGGCGAGGTTGCCGACGGCGTGCGCCCGCATCCGATCTGTTCGGCCGACTACATCGCCAACGTGATGATCCCGGAGGTGCGCAAGGGTGCCGCGCGCGCCGGCCGCTCGCTCGCGCATTTCAGCATCTGCCACAAGCCGCTGGTCGCCGCGGCGCCAACCGCCGAGGAGCTCGCTGTGCGCGTCGGCGACGTGCGCGCGCGGCTGGCGTTCTACATTTCGACCCCTTCCTACCGCCCGGCAGTCGAATACCACGGCCTCGGCGATCTGGCCCGCAAGCTGAGCCTGCTCGCCCGTGCGCAGCAGTGGGAGCAGATGCCCCAGTACGTCAGCGATGAGGTGCTCGAGCTGTTTGCCGTGGTCGGCACGCACGAAGAGATCGCCACCCGGCTGCTTGATCGCTTCGGCGACGTCGTCACCCACTGTGAATTTTCCATCGCCGTGAAGGGGCCAAGCGACAAGGCGCGGCTGGCCCAGATCGCGGCCGTGGCCCATGCCCGGTGCAGCGACGCCGTGCGGCAGCGACTGACGGGGCAGCCAACCTGAACGGTGTATGGGCTTGCCGCCTCAACGCGCCTTGGTCTTGCCCAAGGCGGCGAGGATGCGCTCGGGCGTGAAGGGTTGAGCGAACACCGTAGCGCCGAAGGGTTTGAGGGCATCGTTGATGGCGTTCATCACCGCCGCCGGTGCGCCGGCGGTTCCCGCTTCGCCCGCGCCCTTGGCGCCCAACAGCGATTCCTTGGTTGGGGTTTCGACGTGGCCGACCTCGATGTCGGGCATTTCGGCGGCCATCGGCACCAAATAGTCCGCCATCGAAGCGTTGAGGAGCTGCCCGGTCGGCGAATAGATGCAGTGCTCGTAAAGCGCCCCGCCGAGGCCTTGCACGATGCCCCCGCGCACCTGCTCGTCCACCAGCAGCGGATTGATGATGCGCCCGCAGTCTTCGACGCACCAATGCTTGATCAGCCTGATCATGCCGGTTTCGGGGTCGACCTCGAGCCAGCTCGCCTGCACCCCGTTGGTGAAGGCAAACGGATACTGCTTGGTGATGAAGTGCCGCGTCTGCAACAGCTCGCGCGGCAGATCGGGCGGCAGGGTATCGCCGCGGAAGTAGACGATGCGGGCCAACTCGGCCAGCGGCATGCGCGGCTGGCGGCTGGCTTTGTCGATGATGTGGCCCTCGCTCAAGTCCAAGGCATCGGGTTGGGCCT
>DATMZP010000090.1:0-7235 GCA_035573595.1 Hyphomicrobiaceae bacterium | reverse complement strand
CCGAGCAACTGGCCGCGCCGTCCCGACACGATCGCGTTGATCTTGGCGGTTGCTTCCGAGGGACACACGACCTCGACGTGATGGATCGGTTCCAGCAGCACGGGCTGGCACTGCGGCAGGCCTTCCACGATGCCGATGCGGCCGGCCTGGCGGAAGGCCATGTCGGAGGAGTCCACCGAGTGGTAGGAGCCGTCGGTGAGCGTCACCGCCACGTCCACCACCGGGAAACCGCCGAGCGGCCCCTTCTGCAGGAAGTCCTGCACCCCGATCTCTACGGAGGGGATGAACTGCCTCGGCACCACGCCGCCGGTGATGGTCTCGGCGAACTGGAAGCCTTCGCCGCGCGCCAGCGGCTTGATGTCGATCACCACGTCGCCGAACTGGCCGTGTCCGCCCGACTGCTTCTTGTGCCGGCCGCGCACCTCGATCCCCTTGCGGATGGTCTCCTTGTAAGGCACCTGGCGCCGCTTCGTCTCCGCGTCGACGCCGTACTTGCGCTTGAGGCGCTCAAGGGCCACGCGCAGGTGCATCTCCCCCTGGCCCCACAGCACCATCTGGTGCGTGTCCTTGGCGTGCTGCACCTTGAGAGAGGGGTCCTCCTCCATCAGGCGTGCCAGCGCGCCGGTGAGCTTCACCTCGTCCTTGCGGTCCTTGACGCCGATGGCGATGCCGTAGACGGGTTGCGGCGGCTCCGGGGCTGCAATCTGCGTGCTGCCGCCCTTCTCGGCCGACAGCGTGTCGCCCGACAGCGTCTTCTCCAGGCGACCGAGCGCGACGGTCTCGCCGGCCTTGGCGATGCCGCGCTTGCGAGCCTCCTGGCCGAGCAGCGAGAAGGCGGCGGCCGCGCGCTCCTCGGCGCGCGGGCCGTAGGCAACGGTGCCTTCGCCGAACTCGCCAGCCAGCACGCGAACCACGCTCATCTTGCCGCCGTGCGGCGAGTACATGGTCTTGAGCACCTGGGCAGCGGACTTGGCGTTCTCAAGCTTGAGCCGCCTGGCGGTGCCGTCCACGAACGGGGCCTCGTGGCGCAGCGCCTTCAAGAGCCGCAGGATGCCGTTGCCGTTGTCGGCCGAGCCCAGCAGCACAGGAACGATCAGTCCCTCCTGCACCTCCTTGACGAGGTCGGAGAACACCTTGTCGCGCGAGGGCTGCACGTCGGAGAGCAGTTGCTCCATCAGCTCGTCGTCGTAGTCCGCAAGCTGCTCCAGCATCCGAAACCGCGCCTCGGTCTCGCGGTCCTTGATGGAGACCGGCATCTCGACGACCTCGGCATTGGCCTGCTTGCGGTAGACGAAAGCGCGCTCCAGCGCGAGGTCGACGAAGCCGGAGGCGGCGCCGTTCTCCCAGATCGGGATCTGCCTGAGGACGAGCGGCTTGGTGCTGGCGGGCTGGAGAATGGGCAGGATGTCCCGCACGCGGGCATCGAAGGAATCGATCTTGTTGAGGAAGAGGAAGCGCGGGATGCCGCGGTCCTCCAATTGCTTGAGGATGAGCTGCAGCGCGGCGACCCGCTTCGGATCGGGCTCGCACACCACGATGGCCGCATCGCAGGCGGTGAGCGCCAGCGCGCCTTCGTGCTGGAACTCGATGGAGCCTGGGCAGTCGATGAAGGTGAAGCTGTCGCCAAGGAAGGTTGTATCGGCGATGTTCAGCTCGACGCTCATGCCGTGGTCGCGCGCTTCCGCCGAAGCATCGCCTACAGTGTTCTTGTCGGCCACCGTGCCCTGGCGCGTCGCCGCACCGGAGCGGGCCAGGATGGCTTCAAGCAGCGTGGTCTTGCCGGAGAGATAGGGCCCAACCAGTGCGATGCAGCGGGAGCTGCGGCCGGTCGGGCCAGCGGATTGCCCCATGGGTATCCTCCTAATATCCGCTCAGGCAAAGGAACGCGCCCAGCTCGCGCGCGCCCCGCGCCTGAGCTTCATGGGGCGCGTGACAGCATCGTGAACCCGCATTGGGACAAGCGCAAGCGCTAAGGGCGAGTAATTTTTGTTGGGACGGATTCGAGGCTGTGTGCTGCATCTGCGAAAGAAAAATGTCACGAATATTTGCGTAATACCTTGAGCCCCGCCACGATTAGCCCGCAATCAAACGTACACACTCTTGGATGACATTGAACGAAAGTGCCCAGGGTTGGCAGGCGACCAAGTTGCAGGTGGAACGAATACCTGGGCGTGCGGGTTGGTGCGTGATGGGAATCGAGCAACTGAATAGTGCCGCGTGGGCCGCCGGCTTCGCCATGGCCGCCTCCGAGGAGGACTACCGGGACGGCTGCACCGCCGTCCAGCCGGTCGAGGCGCCGTGGACGCCCGGCCAGGCCATCATGGTGCGCCAGCCGGAGGTGGAGCGGACCGACTGGGTGAGAGCCCTGATGGGCCTGTTCGGCAGCCGTGACCGCGTCTCGCCGGCATGATCGCGTAGCGGCCCCTCGGAGGGAGCATCAGAGAGGTAGCACCAGACCGGGCCAGCCTCTATCGGGGGCCGTTGCCTGCCGACCTCGTGGGCGATGGAGAGCTTGAGGCGCGACCCCGGCGTGCCGTGCAGAAACAGGATCGGCGTGCCGCCCGGATCGCCATAGATGTGGAACCCGAGCCAGCGGCCGTCCGGCAGCCGCAGGCCGTGGCCCTTGACCTGGTCGGCAGCTGTCATGGCCGGGCCAGCTCCCGTTCGAACAGCAGGACTGTGGGCTCTGAGCGGCTGGCGCCGGTCTCTGAGCGGCTGACGCCGGTCTCGGGGCGGCTGACGCCGGTCTCGGGGCGGCTGATGCCGGTCTGGCCAAAGCCGAGGGAACGGTAGAGCGCTTGCGCCTCGGACATGCCGGGCAGCGTGTCGAGGCACATCCGGGCGTAGCCCAGCCGGCGCGCCTCCTCCATTATCGCCAGGGCCAGGGCGCGGCCAAGGCCGAGGGCGCGCGCCGACGGGCTCACGTACAGTCGTTTCATCTCGCACAGATCCGGGGCGCCGGGGACGGAGCGCAGCGCCACGAGGCCGATCAGCCGGCCGTCGTCGGGGGCGCGCGCCAGCAGCATCTGCCCGCGCGGGGGCGCGTAGGCGCCGGGCAGGCCCGCCAGCTCGGCTTCGAAGCCCTGGAAGCAGAGGGAGACACCGAGCCCGGCCTCGTACTGCCGCAGCAGGGTCACGATGGCACCACGGTCCCGCTCGCTGAAGCCCGGCTCGATGATGAATTGAGGCATGCGTCTTAACCTTGAGCGGGAAAGGGCCATCTGGCAAGATCGCCCTGACTCTTGCAGCCGACAGGGCACATGAACGTCATCTCCCTCGACCGGGCCCGCGATCGCCTCCGTGGCGCCCGCCTGCGTGGGCCGCGGCGCATCGAACCGCCGTCGGCGCTCGCCGTGCGGCCGGCCCGCCCGCTGCAGGACACCGATGCCGACGAGGATCGGCTGCGCATGCGCCAGAACGTGGCCGCCTTTCTCGTAATCGTGGCCATCGTGGGGATCGGCAGCTGGCTCATGGCCAGCCTGCACTACTATTCGCGCCTGCAGACCTGCATCGAGGCCGGGCACCGCAACTGCCTGCCGCTGGAGAGCAAGTACCTGGCGTCGCCATATTGGCGATAGGGGCTCTGATACGTTCTTACGGCCGATAGCCGAAATGCGGCCGGCCCGGCTGGCGCAGCGGCGCGGCGAGGTTCGCAAAGCGGCACAGGTAGGAGCGGGTCTGGCGCGGGTCGATGATCTCCTCCACGCCGAAAGCCTCCGCCGTGCGCAGCGGCGACTGCAGGGCCTCCAGTCCCGCCTCGATCCCGGCGCGCTTGGCGGCCGGGTCGGAGGCGGCCTCGATCTGGGCGCGGTAGGCGGCTTCCACGCCGCCGGCGATGGGCAGCGAGCCCCACTGGGCCGACGGCCAGGCGTAGCGCAGGAACGCCGGCGAACCGTTGCGCTGCGTGAGCCCCGCCATGCCGAAGGCCTTGCGCACCATGATGGCGCACCACGGCACAGTGGAGCTCCGCACCGCCGCCAGCGCCTGGGTGCCGTGGCGCATCACACCCGAAGCCTCGGCCTCCTTGCCGATCAGGAAGCCCGGGATATCGACGAGGTGCACCACCGGAAGCTGGAAGGTCTGCGCCAGGTCGACCATGCGGATGGCCTTGCGGCTGGCATCGGCGGTCCAGGCGCCGCCGTAGTGGTAGGGGTCGCTGGCGAGGATCGCCACCGGCCAGCCGTCGAGCCGGGCGAGGCCGGTGATGACCGACTTGCCCCAGGCCTTGCCGACCTCGAAGAAGGAGCCGGCGTCCACCACCGCCTCGACGATGGGGCGCATTTTGTAGACCTTGCGCGCGTCGCGGGGCACCACCGACAGCAGCTCCTCCGCCATCCGGTCCGGCGCATCGCTGCACGCCTGCCGCAGAGCCAGCTCGTGCACCGAGGCAGGGAGATAGGAGAGGAAGCGGCGGGCGCGGGCGAAGGCCTCCGCCTCGCTCTCCGCCTCGTCGTCGATGGTGCCGTTCCTGGCGTGGATGGTGGAGCCGCCCAGCTCCTCCTTGGTGAGGATCTGGCCGGTGCGGGCGACCACCGGCGGGCCGGCAGCGAACAACTGCGAGGTGCCACGCACCATCACCGAGTAGTGGGACGCGCACACCCGCGCCGCGCCCATGCCGGCCACCGAGCCGAGGCCGAGGGCCACGATGGGCACCTCGCAGAGGGCGTCCAGCACCTCCGTGAAGACCGGCACGTCGGGCAGGTAGGTGCGCCCCAGCGTCTCCAGGTGCTTGACCGAGCCGCCGCCACCGGTGCCGTCGACGAGGCGCACCAGCGGCACGCGCCAGCGCCGCGCGAAGGTCTCGGCGTAGGCGAACTTATCGCGCAAGCCCCCGTCGTTGGCACCGCCGCGCACGGTGAAGTCGTCGCCGGTGACGAACACGGCGCGGCCGTCGATGCGGGCGCGGCCGCAGATCACGTTGGCCGGTGTCAGGCCCGTCAGGTTGCCCTCGGCGTCGTAGTCGGGAAAGCCGGCGATGGAGCCGATCTCGTCGAAGGAGCCCTCGTCCACCAGGCCGGCGATGCGCTCACGCACGGTGAGCTTGCCCTGGCCCTTGTGGCGGGCGACCTTGTCGGCGCCGCCCAGCTCCAGCGCGAGGCGGCGACGGCGCTCCAGCTCGTCGAGCTCCGGCTTCCAGCTCATGGGTCTGCTCCCGGCGCCTCAGTCTTCCAGGACGAGCAGCGCCTCGCCCTCGGCGATGGTGCTCTTCTCGGCCACCAGCCAGCGGGCGACGCGACCGGCCTGCTCGGCGCTCACCGGGATGTGCATCTTCATGGATTCGACGATGGCGACCTCGGTGTCGGCCGCCACCGTGGCGCCCTCCTGCACGAGCCGGGCGATCAGCTGCCCCGCCAGCGGAGAGGTGATGTTGCGCGCCATGCCCGGTGCCCCGTTAACCGTCCTGCCGTCAACAGCAGCACGCCCGCGCGCGCGGTGCAAGCGATGCAACGGCCCTCGCGTGCTAGAAGGGGACGGCCTGCCGCCTCCAGGCGAGGCCGATCCGAGGTTGGGCGACGAGGATGCCGCGTGGCGCCGCTCCACGGCTGCTGACATTCCTGCTCTGGCTGGCGCTGAGCGCCGTTGCCGGGGCGCCAATGCGCGCCGAGGAGCAGGCGCCGAAGGCTCCCGAATACGTGCCGCGCGAGGAGATGATCGACAACATCATCCATTTCGCGCTCCTGGGGGACTGCCAGGTGCGCCGGAATATTCTCGGTTCCGCTTTCGCTCCCACATGTCAGGCGCCGGATACGGATGGCGGCGAGCCCATCAGGATGATGAGCTTTCTCGACGCCCTCACGGACAACGCGCTGATCGAAATCTGCCACCGGAACAAAATCGCCGGCTGCGAGAAGCCGAGGGAGGTTTCAAAGGGACGCTCCATTCTGACGCTGCAATCGGTTTTCGACATCGAGTTCAATTCCCCCAACGCCACATGGAGCCCCGACGGCAGCCTACTCCTGCTCGACAGCCTTAATCTGCCGTCGGGCGAGGTGCGCATTCTGGACGTGGCGGCGGGGCAGCTCCTCGATCCGCCCCTCTACGCCGGTCCTCTCATCAGCGATGCCGCCTGGAGCCCGGACGGGCAATTCATTGCGCTGAGCGAGCGCACGCGCGTCTTTGCGGAGCGGGACCCTGCACTCGCGACGGTCCGGCTCTATGCCGCAGCCACGCGCCGGGAGCTGGCGCGGACTTCTGCCGCGGACGCAGGGTGCAGCGCGGGCTTCGCGGAGGGGATGGCCTTCACGGCGGACTCCAAGGCGCTGTGGGTCCTCTGCAGCCACCAGACCAAGGAGGCGAAAGCCGTCAGGCTGAAGGTGCCGAGCCTGGAGGTCGAGGACAGTTTTGTACCGGCAGCCCCGATGCCCGGATGGTCCGAGAGCTACTGGGAGGAGGGGCTGCTGCACATCCCGGGCGACCTGATCATGACGGTCAGGTTTGCCCCACCAAAGCCGGGGAAGGGTCCGCGTTCCGCAGTACAGGCGTTCCTCTTGTCGACGCGGCAACCGCTGTATCCGCCGATGTACGTGGGCGGCTCGCGCCTGGCGGACGACCTGTCCGGGCTCTACGTCGGCGATGAGCTGTGGAGCACGCAGACAGGCCAGCGCGTTGCGACTGGCGTGAAGCCGGACGGCCGCTACCTGGGCGCGCCCAACCGCCTGCCGGGCCTGGGGATGCATATCGAGGCGAGGGCGCCGGCCAAGTCGCTATACGGCGCGCTGGCCGTGATCGACAGCGCGACGGGTGCGGTGGTTCAGGAGATCGGGCCGATCCCCAAGGTTGTGACGGCCGTTGTGTCGCCCGACGGCTCGCGTGTGGCCATCGCTGGATTTCGCGGCATCCGGTTCTATCGGGTGAGCCGCTGAAGCGGCGCGCCGCCGGAGCCACAGAACGCCCCCTCATGCTACAAACGGATGGCCAACATGTCCTCACGAGGGGAGTTGAGATGACACGCTGCGCGCCCCTTCGGCCAGGTGTCCTGATGGTTGCGCTTTCATTAGCGCTTGTTTTCGGCTCCAGCTCAACGGCACGCGCACAGGAAACGGCAGTCAAGTCAGCGCCACGCACCGAGATGATCGCTGCGATCATGAACTACGCGGGCTCGGGAGGCTGCGATACTCTTCGTAACGTCTTTGGCGCGCTCTTGGAGGAGACCTGCCGCACGCCTGGGTCAGGCACCGCCGTCTACATGCTCGCCCTTGCTGCGCTTCACAGCCAGCCAGACCAAGCGCTGATCG
>DATMZP010000089.1:0-9258 GCA_035573595.1 Hyphomicrobiaceae bacterium | reverse complement strand
CTGCTGCCCGTGGACCTCTGGCGTGGCCTGGATGCGGCCGCCACTGCGAAATGGCTCACCGGCCCCGACCCGGCGCCGCGCTCGCCCGCCCTGCACCAGCTCTGGCGGCGCCTGCTGCTCTCGACGGCGCCGGCGCCCATCGGCCCGGATGCCGGCCAAGGCGCCGCCAAGTCTGGCGACGACCTGTTGCAGATGCGACTGCAGGCGCTGTACCGCTCAGGGCTCCTCGCCGACATCGCCGAGGTGCTGGGCAAGGGCGGCTCGGCCGATCCCACCACGCGGCTCTGGCGCGCCCGCGTCGACATCTACCTCGGCGCCCGCGAGAGGGGCTGCCAGGCGCTGGCCGGCCCGGTCGAGCCGCAGCTGCTGCAGCCCCTCAGGGCCGAGAAGCAGCTGCTGCTGGGCTATTGCACGGCAGTTGCGGGCAACACCGCCGCCGCGGCCTTGTCGGCCAGCCTGGCGCGCGAGGAGGGCAGCACGGCGGAGCTGGCCCTGTCGGTGCTCGACAGCCTCGATGGCGGCGTTGCCCGGCGCCCGCCGTTGCCGGATCGCCTGTCGCTGCTCGACTACCGCTTTCTGGAGTTGCAGGGGCCGATCGAGGCCGGCCACATCCTCAAAAAGGCCGAGCCGGCGCTGCTTGTCGCTCTCGCCCAGTCCAGCGCCCTCGATGTGAAGGTGCAAGTCGCCGCGGCCGAAGCCGCGCTGCGGCTCAATGCAATGACGCCGGAGGCCGTCGCTGCGGTCTACCGGCGTCTGCCGGAGACGGCGGCGCGCGCCGGCGGCGACAGCTTCACCGACCCCGTTCTGCAGCGGGCGCAGCTGTTCCGGGCGGTGGAGGCGGCGCAGGCGCCCGAGCGCAGGGTCCGCCTGGTGCGGTCGCTGCTGAGCGAGGCGCGCCGCGCGGGGTTGCATGTGCAGACGGCCACCATGCTGGCGCCGCTGTTCGCCCAGCTCTGGCCCTCCGCGGAGACCGCCACGCTGGCCGAGGCCGTGGTTGAGACGGCACTGGCGGGCGGCGATCTCGATCTGGCCCGGCGCTGGGCCGAGTCGGCCGCCAACCTGCAGCACTGGCTGGCCCTGATCGACCTGGCCGACCCGCAGTCGCGGCAGGTGCGCCAGTCGGGCCTCGCCTATCTGGACGATCTGGCGACACGCGGCCGGCTGAGCGGCGCCCAGCTGCATCGCGTGGTGACGGTGCTGGACGCCCTCGACATCACGGTGCCCCTGCGCCTGTGGGAGGCCGCTGGCCGCATCGCCCAGCCCTCCGGCGGCCATTTGCCGGAGACAGGCGTGCTGGGCGAGCTGGCGCAGGCAGCCCAGCAGAAGGAGGCGGGGCGTACCATCCTGCTCGTCATGCGCGCACTGGGGCCGGACGGACCGGAGGGCGCCAACGCACTGGCGCTGGGCGATTCCATCCGCGCGCTGAAGCGGACGGGGCTCGACGCCGATGCCCGTCGCCTCGCCGTGGAGGCGTTGTACGGCGCATGGCCGCGCACCTCGGGTAACTGATTGGCCCTCGGCAGTCGGGCGTCGGGCTTCGGCAGCCGGAAGAAGAGAGCAATGCCAATATCATTGAGACAAGTCTCGATATCGCCCGACTGGCGACGCCCGACTGGCGACTGCCGGCTGCCGACCCGGGTGCAGCCATGAGCGCCGACGCAGATGGCCAGCTACTCGGCCGCTTCATGGAGATGCTGAGCGCCGAGAAGGGCGCCGCCGACAACACCCGCCAGGCCTACGCCCGCGACCTCGACGATTTCCTCGCCTTCCTCGCCAGGCGTCGGGGCAAGCCGCTGGCGGCCGTGGAGCCGGCCGACATCTCCGCCTACCTGCGCGCCGCCGCGGAAGCGGGCCTCGCCGCCGCCTCGCGGGCGCGGCGGCTGTCGGCCATCCGCCAGCTCTACAAGTTCCTCGCTGCCGAGGGCGTCGTGGAGGAGAGCCCGGCCCAACGCCTCACGGGCCCGAAGCGGGCGCGTCCCCTGCCCCGCACGCTCTCCGCGGCCGAGGTCGACCGCCTGATCGAGACGGCGCGCCGGCGCATCGACGCCACCACGGGCCGCGACCGGTTTCGCGCGCTCCGCCTCTACGCTCTCATCGAGATGCTCTACGCCACCGGCATGCGGGTGAGCGAGCTCGTCACGCTGCCGCGCTCGGTGCTGGCCGGCGACGGCCGCGTGCTGCTCATCAAGGGCAAGGGCGGGCGCGAGCGCATCGTGCCGCTCAACGGGGCGGCGCAGGCGGCGCTCGACCGCTATCTGAGCGTCGGCTTCGAGGACGGCGTGGCGCCGATGCTGCGAACGAAGTGGCTGTTCGCCTCGCGCGGCGCCGAGGGCCACCTGACCCGCCAGCGGCTCGGCCAGGAGCTCAAGGAGCTGGCGGCGGACGCGGGCCTCGACCCGGAGCGCGTCTCCCCGCACGTGCTGCGCCACGCCTTCGCCAGTCATCTCCTCGACCGCGGCGCCGACCTCCGCTCCGTGCAGCAGCTCCTGGGCCACGCCGATATCTCGACGACCCAGATTTACACCCACGTGCTGGAGGAGCGGCTCAAGCAGCTGGTGTTCGAGCATCATCCGCTGGCGGCGAAACGGAGAGGTCCGGGGGTCTAGGCACGCCCTTTAAGCGAGCGCCGCCCGCGCGTGGATTTGTCCCGGCTTTCGGTGGGCGTATCGGCTCGTGAGGCAAGACGCCAGTCAACGCCGCTTGCCTTTCACGTCGGCGGCAGCAGGCGCAGCAGGTTTCATGCAGGACATCGCACCGGTCCATGACCGACACTGCGCTGGCAGCTTCGCCCACGCGTCGTACGTCTGCAGGCCGGTGCCGACGATGACAATGACGGCCCCGAGCGGCGCGCCGAACGGCGTCCGCCAAAAGAACATGAAGGCCAGGATGCCCGCACCCACCAGGACAAGCCCCGCAATCGTCAGCATTCGCAGGCTCCATCCGACAGCGCATGCCCTGCTCGGTATGCGTCGACACGCCTGCACAACACCGTCCGGCCCGGTTTGCTAGCCCCGCGGCGCAGCCTTGAAGCCCGCTGATGCAGCATCCTGCTCCGAGCAGAACCAGCGGTCCCCACGGGCGGTCTGTACGCGCAATCGCTCATACGATGGCGTCCCCGGCAGCACGTATACGCGTTCCTGACTGATCACCTGGCCTTTGATCGGGCAACCGTCGGGAGAGCCGCGCTTGGCTTCCTCCCAAGCCTTGGCCCTGAACTCTGCAGGCCGTTGGGTATCGCCGATCCACATCCCAGCCTTGGCAGTGCGCGCGTCTCGCTCCTGCGCGGCGTAGCGGCTGTACGTGCCGCCCTCCGCAAAGACATAGCCCTGGCGCACCAGATCGGCATTGATATCGACGCTGTCGATCGAGCAGTACCCGAGCGGGTGCCCGGCCCTGTCGTTGCCGATCAGCCTGCAGCGAACGGGCCGGCCGCTGACGACCTTCAACAGCGCCGACTGGGCTGCCTCGGCACACCGCCACCTGTTGTTGTCCCTGCCGCAGCGCTGCTCGCGTTCCGGAGCGTCGATGCCGGACAGCCGCACGGTGATGCCGTCCACTTTCAACAGATCGCCGGCGACGACCGTAGCCCGACCCACGATCTCCTTGCTTTCGCCAAGGCCAGCAAGGCCAGGCGTGTTGCGATAGGCGGCCCAGAAAGCGGCGGCAGCGAACACGGCGATGGCCACCGCCGCCGTCCCGACCAATGGCGAAAGCCCGGCAAGGACGGGCAATGCCACAGGGAGGACCAGCAACGCTCCGCCGACGGCCAGCATCGCCATGACCTCGCCGTCGAAACCGGCAGCCCGGTATCGGCCGATGCCGGCGCCCAGCATCATGGCCCCTGCTGCCGCCACTGTGCCGGGGCGGCCGAGAACGTCGGCGACCGCCCCCGTTGCAGCGCGGACCCTCTGGCCTGCGATGGTTGCTGTGGCTGCCGCGCGGTTCAGCGTTCGCCGTGTCCCGGACGCTGCGGCCTGGCGACTTGCGCGCGCTCCGGCCAGCACGGCGCCACCCGCGGCACGGAGGCCTGCGACGGTGACCGCACCCGCCGTATGGATCTGGGCGCCGGCTGCACGCCTCGCGCCCCGGACGCGCTGACGGACTTGCTCGCGCCGCAGCTCGAATTTGCTGCGGATGTCGGAGCCTTCGGACGTCTTGCCCCAGCCAAGCATGCGAACCTCCCGTGGCCAATCGAGACGGAGACGGACAAGTGGCGTCCGTCTGCCCGCACCGCGTGGCAACCGTTCGGCAATCCTGGGGCTGAAAGATGACGCCGATGGGACATAAAAATGGTAAGTTGAGGGGGCAGGTTGCGAAAACGGCCCATGTTGGTGTGCTAATACCTTCCTTCAACTCGTTGTTATAACAATAGAAACATCGACTTCCCCTTCTCGCACGGGCAGAAAATTTCGATGGAACACCAATATCGTAACCATCCCTGACTGACGCATTTATGCCCCATCGTCTCAGGGGAGCTCATCGTTAGGCAAAGTTGGCGTGAGCCTCTGTGTCCTGCGCCTTCGGCTCAGAGCCGCGACCTGCCGCCCCGACGAACGCAACTCCTTGACTTATCGGGTCCCTGGCCGCAAATGTCCGCGTCGGCGAAAGGCCCGCGTGTGCAGCCCGCGCCCCTCCCGCTAGAAGCGAATGGATCGAGCCGTCAACGTGCGCACCTATCTTGATTTCGAGAAGCCGGTGGCGGAGCTTGAGAGCAAGATCGCCGACCTCAAGGCTATCGACGGCGACGACGACGCGGTCTCCATCACCGAGGAGGTGACGCGGCTGCAGCAGAAGGCGCACCAGGCGCTGACGGACACCTACGCCAAGCTCACCCCTTGGCAGAAGACCCAGGTGGCCCGCCATCCCGACCGGCCCCATTGCCTCGACTATGTGGCCGCCCTGATCGAGGATTTCGTGCCGCTGGCCGGCGACCGCTACTTCGCCGAGGACGCCGCCATCATGGGCGGCCTGGGGCGCTTCCGCGGGCGCTCCATCGTGGTGATCGGCCACGAGAAGGGCTCCGACACGGAAGGCCGCATCAAGCACAACTTCGGCATGGCCCGCCCCGAGGGCTATCGCAAGGCGGTGCGCCTCATGGACCTCGCCGAGAGGTTCGATCTGCCGGTGCTGGCGCTGGTCGACACCGCCGGCGCCTATCCGGGCATCGACGCCGAGGCGCGCGGCCAGGCCGAGGCCATCGCCCGCTCCACCGACCGCTGCCTCTCGCTCGGTGTGCCGATGGTGGCCGTGGTGATCGGCGAGGGCGGCTCGGGCGGGGCCATCGCCATCGCCACCGCCAATCGCGTGCTGATGCTGGAACACTCGATCTACACGGTGGCCTCGCCGGAGGCGGCGGCCTCCATCCTGTGGCATGACGCGGCCCGCGCCATCGACGCCGCCACCAACATGAAGATCACGGCCCAGGATCTCAAGACGCTGGGCATCATCGACGTGGTCATCGCCGAGCCCGTCGGCGGCGCCCACCGCGATCCGGCCCTCGTCTTCCGCCGCACCGGCGACGCCGTGGCCAAGGCCTTCGCTGAGTTCTCCGGCCTCAGCCCCGACGCGCTGCGCCGCCAGCGCGCCGACAAGTACCTGGCGATCGGGCGGAACCTCTGACGGGGTCAGACCCCTCGTCTTCAAGGTTGGAATTTGAACGCGAGGCCGAGCTGACCCCGGTCCTTGGCCTCCGCTGCGCAGCTACCGGATCGACAGACCCTCCGCAAAGCCCGGTGCGCCCGTCACCTGTTGCGCGCACCGCGGCACGGGCACGCCGGTGTTGTCCTCGACCCGGGCGATGTGGCTCCTGCCGCCGATGCGGCTGGTCTGGATGAACTGAAGAAGCCGCTCCCGCGCCCCCGCATAGCCGTCCCACTGGTCGGGGGTGATCGGAATTTTGGACCGGCGGTCGCGTGGGGCGACGCCCCGTATTGCCCGCCGGGAGTCGGCTTGCGGTGAGTTGCGGCGGCCCGATGGGCGCCGTGCTCAGCGGAAATCGGCGGCCGTCAGGATCGCCACAAACGGAATCCCCGCGGCCTTGAAATTGTCGGCGGCCCCTTCTAGGCGGTCCACCACGGTGACCACCCGGTCGATAATGGCGCCCTCGGCCCTCAGCGCCTCGATGGCCTTGGTGGCGGAGCCGCCGGTGGTGGTCACATCCTCTAGAACCGCAAGGCGCTTGGCCCTCAGGGTCTCGCCCGGCGCCAGGCCCTCCACCAGCTTCCGGACGCCGTGCTCCTTGGCCTGCTTACGGACGAAGAAGGCCGGCAGCGGTCGGCCGCGAACGTGGCTCGCCGCGGCCACCGCGGTGGCCAGAGGAACGGCCCCCATCTCCAGGCCACCGACGAGGTCCACCTGGGCATCCGCCAGGGCGTCGAGGATGAGGGTGGCGATCAGGTGGGCACCCTCGGGGTCCAGCATGGTGGGCTTCATGTCGAAGTAGAAGCTGGAGGAGCGCCCCGACACCAGCGTGACACCCGAGCCGGTGGAGAAGGAACGCCGCTTGACGATCTCGATGAGGCGGTGGCGGGCGGTCTCGGTGTCGGCCATGGGCGGGCTCACGGAATTATCCTGGGGCTCCGGGGGGCTCTGCGGGGCCTTGGGGACGCTGGGGCTGCCCCGAAGGGTGCTCGTCCCAGCCTTCGCCCCACGCGGGGTGGCGTGTCAAGCGGACGCGGACCGTGGTATGGCTGGCCAGCGGCTTTCCCCCGTCTTGGAGCGCTGGACATGAACTCGGAGCTGAGGGCCAGGTTTCCCGGGGCCGCCTACCTCGACCCCACGGCGCGGGTCTACGGCCGGGTGGAGATCGGCGCGGAGGCCAGCCTGTGGCCCTATGCCGTAATCCGTGCGGAGGGCCACCATGTGCGCATCGGCCGCTGCACCAACGTACAGGACCACGCGATGGTGCACGTGGGATACCGCACACCGACTGTGGTCGGCGACTATTGCTCCATCACACACAGGGCGGTGCTGCACGGCTGCACCATCGGGAGCAACTGCCTGATCGGCATCGGCGCCACCGTCATGGAGGGTGCAGCGATCGGCGAGAATTGCATCGTCGCCGGTCACAGCTATGTGGCCGACAACACCGTGATCCCGCCCAACTCGATCGTCACGGGCACGCCGGCCAGGGTGGTAAGGACGCGCAACAGCTTCGTCGCGAACCGCGTCAATGCCATGCTCTATCTGCGCAACGCATTGGCCTACGCTGTGGCCGACCATCGCGCCTGGGACGGTCCGGAGTACGAGGCGGAGCTGCGCCGCTGGGCGGAGGAGGCCGAGCGCGAGCTTGCGGCGCGCCAGGGCGGCTGAGGCGGCCTGCAGCAGGCACGGCACTCCTCGAGCTGGCTCGCTTCCCCCCGGTCCCGTCGATGAACCGTCGATCCTTGCCGCTTGACCAATCCCGGGACGTAACTGGCCGCCGCAGGCCTGATCATCGAGTCCGCCTCCCGGGCGCCATCGACTGCGTTGCCCAGGGAGCTGGCGGGTCTGATCTCGTCGCAATTGGCTTGTCAAGGGGCCGCGGCGCAGTCAGATAATGCTCATATGATCGGAACGATTGAATTCTCCCGCCAGGTCGGGGCCTTGCCCGTCCGCAGGGGGGCGGATGGGGCGCTCAATGTGCTGCTTGTCACCACGCTGCAGACCCATCGGTGGATCATCCCCAAGGGCTGGCCGCTGCCGGGCCGGCAGGACTGGGCCGCGGCGGCCGTAGAGGCGCGCGAGGAGGCCGGCGTGCTGGGGGAGGCTCGCGAAGGCAGCATCGGCTCCTTTACCTACGAGAAACGGCGCCCCAGTGGCTCCGTGCCGGTGCGGGTGTCGGTCTACCTGCTGGAGGTGAGGGAGGAGCTGGAGATCTGGCCTGAATGCGCCCGCCGCCGGCGCGCCTGGTTCACCCTGGCCGAGGCCGCCGAGGCCGTGCAGGAGCCCGAGCTTAGGGCGCTGCTCCTCCAGATCAAGGCCGCCTCCGAGCGGCCCGCGGCCGGTCCGCCAGGCTGACGCGGCCCTATTCGTCGCCCGATGGGGCGATCCGAAATCGTCGGCATTCTCTCAATCTCAATCTTTCGGCGCGATTGTCGCGCCCCGCGTTCCGGCAACCGGTGCGAGACTTCCGCTATCTTGCTCAGAAGTTGCCGGCCAACCAACCCCGCCCGGAACGCGCATTCTGTTCAGTACAGACCCGAGTGTGACCGCGAGTGCCTATCTCTCCTCCCTGCTCTCAGGGTACAACCTCTGGGGATGCGGGGGCTGCTCCGGCAAGGAACATCCATGCGGATCGCGATCGTTGGCTGCGGCTACGTGGCGGACTTCTACATGGAGACGCTGCGGAACCACCCAGTGCTCGAGCTGGTCGCAGCCTGCGACACCGATCCCCAGCGCCGGGGCGCCTTCTCTGCCCACTACGGCGTCCGAATGTACGAGGACGTGCATTCCCTCCTCCAGCACAGCGATGCAGAGCTTGTTCTCAATCTGACCGATCCGCGCTCCCACTATGCGGTGAGCCGGGCCTGCCTCGAGGCGGGGCGCCATCTCTACTCCGAGAAGCCGCTGACGATGGAGTACGAGAGCGCTCTGGAGCTGGTGCAGCTGGCGGAGAGTCGCGGACTGTCGATCTCGGGTGCGCCCTCCAATGTTCTGAGCGAGGCGGCCGAGGGCGTGCGGCAGGCCCTTGCGGGCGGCGCCGCCGGTGTGGTGCGTGCGGTATTCGCCGAGATGAGCGTCGGCTCGGTGCTGGCAAAGAACTTCCGCAGCTGGCGCAGCGCGTCGGGGGCGAGCTGGCCCTTTGTCGACGAGTTCGAGCTCGGCGACGTCGTCGAGCACTCCGGCTACTGCCTCGCCCTGCTGGCCGACCTGTTCGGCCCCATCAAGCGCGTGCAGAGCTTTAACGCGGTGTGCTACCCGGACAAGCCGGGCGGCCAGCAGCTCAAGCGCCCCGGCCCCGATCTCGCCATCGCGGCGCTGGAGTTCTGCTCGGGCGTCGTCGCCCGCCTGACGTGCGACTCGGTCGCGACCCGGAGCGACCGGTCGCTGCATATCGTCGGCGACAAGGGCACCCTCACCGTCGAGGACATCTGGCGTTATGACGCGCCGGTCTATTTCACGCCGCTGGAGGCGGACGGCGACACCCTCCCGCGGCGGCTGCGCCGGCGCTTCTTCCGGGAGGCGGACCGGCTGGTGCGTTACCTGCTCCCCGGCCAGCGCTGGACGGGGCGGCGCGTCCCCGTTCCTGCCACGAAGGGCCACCTCACCAAGTACGCC